>JBMFPJ010000182.1:0-4885 GCA_049969175.1 Anaerolineae bacterium
GGACGGCGTTATCAGAGCGCAGAACAGCTCAAAATGGAATTAATGCGTCTTAAAAAGTAACGATACCCAAAAATTGGCGGAGGCCCCCCTTCAGTGCCCTCCGCTTTTTTATTTAGACCTTATCCGCAATCAGGCTCGTCTTTTCGCATCGAATTTTCTCGGAAATTTGTAACGATTCATCCGTGTTCATCTATGGTAAACCCCGATTTATAAAACACGCTCTCAAAGGGAATCCGCGTCATTCGTGCCATTCGATGCAAAATCGGCAAAGCAGGCGCTCAACGTTTCCCACTCGCTCAAGCTCAACGTCTCGGCGCGACGTTGAGGTTGGATGCCGGCCTCCACCAGTAGAGATTCCGCTTCACTCGGCGTAAGACGCAAGCCGGCCGAAAGCGAATTGCGCAAAGTCTTTCGCTTTTGGCTGAAGCCGGCCTTGATGAGCCGGAAAAAGGTGGGCAACAAGGCAGGCGCAATGCGCGGCGTGGGGTCAATCTCAATTCTCACTACGGCCGAATCCACCTGTGGCGGGGGAAAAAATGCCCCTGCCGGAATGCGTGCTACCAAGCGCGGCTGCCCATAGACCTGCACACTTAACGCCAGCAGACTCAAATCCCCCGGCCCGGCGCAAATTCGCTCCGCCACTTCCTTCTGAATGGTCAGCACCACCCGCCGCGGCTGAGGCTGGTTTTCAAGCAAATGGCGAATAATGGCCGAAGTGATGTAATACGGAATGTTGGCCACTACCAGATAGTTGGGTTGAGTGATGATCTCCGCCGGCGAAAGACTCAAAATATCGGCATGAATTAAACGGACATTGGCATAAGGGGCGAGAATCGCCTTCAATGGCGGAATCAGCCCCGCGTCCAGCTCGACCGCAACCACCTGTTGGGCAGAAAGCGCCAGATAGCGCGTCAGACTGCCCAGTCCGGGGCCGATCTCCAGTACCGTGTCTGTTGAGGCGATCTCCGCAGCCTGCGCGATCTTTTCCAGGGCGGTTGGGTCTTGCAAAAAATTTTGCCCCAGGCGTTTATCGGGGCGCAGGCCATACTGGCGGAGCAAGGCCGCTACGTTTAAAGGCGGGATGGTGGAAAAATTCATGTTCAATCCAGCACGTAGAGAATATTTGCCGGCACGGGCGTCAGGAAATACACTGTGACCCATTGCCCCCATTGCTGGTAATCGTCGTCGCTGTACCCCAGGTCAATCCACAAGCGGCCTGGGATGCCGCCGCCCACATCCTCAATGGTGGCATAGCCATAACCAGGGATGTAGAGCGGCTGGCCACGCATGGCGACATACCAGCGATAAACCACGCTGACCACACCCTTTTTCACCGGCTTACCGCTGGCCGTGTTCGGGTAGCAGCGACCGGGCGCTGAGCGACAAGGTGAATACGAGGTGGCATACATGCGCACCGCCCGCCAGTACTCAAAGGTCACCCCGTCCACCGTGGCAGTTTTGATTTCCACTTTCGTGCCGTAACCGATGATACGTTTCTGCGGGGCACGCACCAGCGTTTCTGCTTCGGTTTGGCGTGAAACCTCCTGCCCATCCTCGTAACGAATGCGGATGCGGCTGACGCTCAGCCCTGCCTGGCCGGGTTGCAGAATTTCCTGCTGATCGAGCGCCAGATTGGCCGAGGCCTGAAATTCACTTTCGAAGGGAATGGATTTTTGTGCCAGCACGACAGCCTCGCTGACCCGAATCAGGCGAATCTGCCCATCGGCCGGCAGCGCCTCGCTCTCGGACGGCTGGCTGGAATCCAGCCCGATGAGCGGAATCCCGGCCCGGGCGAGGGCCGCGCCCACCGTCTCCGCCGAGGAGCGGATGTGCAACATCTGCCCGCCCACCTGAACGGTGAGCGGACGCGACGGCGTGTAGTGGATGGTCATGCCGGGGAGCAAGGCCGTTTCAGCAGGCGGATCGATGGCATCGCTTGCGTAGAGCTCAAATCCGGCCTGGTGCAACGCCTCACCGACGGTGAAGGCTGCGCTGCGCAGGCTTCGTTCGCCCTCAGGAGTGTGCACCGTCACCGTGAAGGCGCGCCGAACTTGCAGGGTGGGGGAATTGTCCTGTCCCAGGGGCTGATCGAGGGCGACTGGTTTTCCATTGAGCAGCAGACGATCTTCCGCCTCCAGGCGAATTCCGACCTGCGCCAGTGCATCGGCTGGTGTGCCAGGCGCGCCTTTCAGCCGATAGACTTTTTCTCCGTCTAGGATCAAAAGGGTGGGATGAGGGATCTGGGGCTGGCAAGCGAGCAATACCAGCCCCAGCCATAGCCAGAAAAGGCGTTTCATGCCGCGGATTGTATCACGAGCGTTATTTGATGGCGTAGGTTGCTTGTTTTCCCAGCAGGGATTTCAGCGCGGAAAGGAACAGGGTGATGTTTTCTTTGCGGCTGGAGTAACCCATCAACCCGATGCGCCAGACTTTGTCTTTGAGCAAGCCAAAGCCAGCGGCGATTTCGATGTTGTACTCGTTGAGTAATCGGGAGCGGATTTCGTGTGGATCTACGCCAAGGGGAACATGGGCCGTGGTGAGCGGAGGCAGGCGATATTCAATGGGAATGAAGGGACGGGCGCCGATTTCTTCCAGTCCCTGCCAGAGGATTTCGGCGTGGGCGCGGTAGCGAGCAAAGGCGTTTTCCAGGCCTTCCTCAGCCAGCAATTGCAGCGCCTCGCGCAAAGCGTAATGGAGAGTCGCCGAAGCGGTGTGATGGTAGGAATGCCCATCGCCCCAGTAAGCAGCGTAGCCCTTCAAATCCAGGTAAAAACTGCTTACTGGCATCTTGCGTTTTTCGATGACTTCTCGGGCGCGCGGCCCGATGGTGATGGGAGCCAGGCCGGCGGGGGCACTCAGATTTTTCTGGCTGGCGGAATAGGCGGCGTCTATTTCCCACTCGTCGATCTTGACCGGAATGCCTCCCAGCGAGGTGACCGTATCGAGCAGGATCAGGGCGCCATGTTTGTGGGCGGCAGCCGCGATTTCAGGGATGTGCAGTTGCTCGGCGCCGGTGGAAGTTTCGGCGTGGACGACAGCCAGCAATTTGTAGCGTTTTTGCTGGAGGGCGTTCTCAATTTCCTCGACGGTGAAAATTTCGCCCAGGGGACGCAACAAGCGATCTACCTGGGCGCCCAAACGAGTGGCGATTTCAGCCAGCCGCTCGCCAAAATAGCCGTTAATGGCAACCAGAACGGCATCTCCTGATTCGATCAGGTTAGCCAGGGTAGCCTCCATGCCAGATGTGCCAGTGCCGGAAAGAGCAAAGGTCCACTCGTTTTTGGTCTGAAAGATGTAACGAAGCAATTTTTGCTCTTCGCTGTAGAGGTTCAGCAGTTGGGGATCCAGATGGCCGATGGTGGGCGCCATCAGGGCACGGACCACGCGCGGATGGGTCATGCTCGGCCCGGGTCCAAGCAAGATGCGGGCGGTTGGATTCAGCTCGGGGAAACGGGGAGCGCTCATAGAGTCCTCCATATCAGGATGGAAAGGGGTAAGCCCAAATATACCAGAAGTTAATGGGCTATGCCTGTTCACTCAGCGCCTGCACGAGCTCACGGCAGAAGGCGGGAATATCGGCGACGACCCGCCCCCAGACCAGGTTCTCGTGGCGAAAGGCGGGTTCATCCACCCAGGTGCCGCCGGCGTTGATCAGGTCATCTTTAATCCCCAGTGAGCCGGTGACCAGGCCGCGCACGATGCCGGCTGAGATGGCAATCTGCCCGGCGTGACAGATGATGCCGATGATTTTCTTTTGAGCGTTTACGGTGCGCACCAGCTCTTTGACCATCTCGTAACGGCGTAATTTATCGGGTGCCCAGCCGCCTGGTAGGACGAGGGCAAAGAGCTCATCGGCGCGCAGGTCTGCAATTTTTGTGTCGGGGGTGATGATCAAGCCGTTTTTGCCGCGCACGGGGTGGAGGTCCATTGCAGCGGTGAGCACCTGGGCGCCTTCTTCCTGTAGGCGCATCATTGGAACGTAATATTCCAGGTCTTCAACGCCCTCTGCGATCAGGATGGCAATTTTTTTGCCCTGTAAGCGCATGGTGTTCTCCGTTTTTTGAGTGGATAGAGAGGGTGACAGCTTTATTGTGGCGCCGAAAGGGTAGAATGTCAAGCCGGGATTACTGATGTTGGGACGTGAGTTCGGACAAGCGTGAAAGCGAAGGCGGCTTCCAGCCGCCTTCGTAACGCCAGCCTGCCGATTTATCGGCGGGCGGACATCGGCGGCGATACCCGCACAGGGATAAACCCCCGTGCTGTGCCCCCAAAAACCGCTGAAGCAGGGTGTGGAACAGGTTTTTCATACCGCCGGATGCTTTGACACATCTTGCCAGGAAGCAGCCAGGCCTGTCCCACATTTGCTGGGCGAAAGCTGCCTTTGCTCGAGGTCACTTTTCACGTTTGTTCCAACTTATGTCCCAATATCAGAAGTGTCACTTGTAGCCAGACAAAAATCATGATATATTAAAATTGCCTTACGGGAAACAAAATTGGGCTTTTTGATTGCATCTCTGTTCTAGAGATGCAAAATTCTATATATGCAGGGAAGTAAACATGCCGACCAATTTCCTGACCAAGGAAGGCTTCCAGAAACTGCAGGAGGAGCTGGAATACCTTCGTACCGTGAAGCGACAGGAAGTCGCTGAACGATTGCACGAGGCTATGGAGGGGGGGGAGCTTATCGAAAACGCTGAATACGAGGCTGCGAAAAACGAGCAGGCCTTTGTAGAAGGGCGCATTCAGGAATTGGAGGCGCTCCTTGCTAACGCGCGGGTGATCGAGGAAAATGACAAAGAGAAAGCTGGAATTGTTCAGATTGGTTCCAAAGTTACCATCAAAGAAGAAGGCTTCGATGCCGAAACCTACACCATCGTCGGGGCGG
>JBMFPJ010000183.1:0-4843 GCA_049969175.1 Anaerolineae bacterium
CCGCGAAAATCAGAATAGAGCTTATCAATTTCATCCAGCATAAACAACGGGTTGGAAGTACCCGCCCGTCTCATCGTCTGGATGATGCGACCGGGCAGCGCCCCGATATACGTACGTCGGTGACCGCGAATCTCGGCCTCGTCGCGCACGCCCCCCAGCGAAACGCGCACAAACTTGCGCCCCAACGCCTCCGCAATGGAACGTCCCAGCGAAGTCTTTCCCGTTCCCGGCGGACCGACAAAACACAAAATCGGCTGACGCTCCTTCTTCGGCTTGAGCGAGCGGACAGCAATATACTCCAGAATGCGTTCTTTGGCCTTCTTCAAACCATAATGGTCGCGATCCAGAATCCGGGCCGCATTTTTCACGTCCAGATTGTCCGGCGTGACCACATTCCAGGGCAGTTCCAAAATCCAATCAATGTACGAGCGAATAATGCCCACTTCCGGCGCCATGGGGGGCATCTGGCTAAGGCGCTCAATCTCTCGCAAAGCCACTGCCTTGGGTTCTTCGGGGAGATTGGCGGCCTCCACGCGCTCCTTCAGTTCGGCAATATCGCGGGTGAAAATATCCCCCTCCCCCAACTCGTTTTGAATCTGGCGCATCTGCTCACGCAGGTAAAACTCGCGCTGAGTGCGATCCACCTCATTTTGCACGCGGGCATGGATCTCGTCTTCCAATTCCAGCACATCCACTTCCTGCGCCAGGAAATTAATCAGTTGTTGCAGGCGCATACGCGGATCAAGAATCAAGAGCAAGCTCTGCCTGGCTTCCTGAGTGAGCGAAAGCGAAGTGGCAATCATATCCGCCAGCCAGCCCGGTTCTGAAATATTCAGGGCAAAGAGATGCGCCTCTTCCGGAATCGAACGATCCAGCTGCACACAGCGCTCGAACAAATCCAGCGCCGAACGCATCAATGCCTGCGTCTGGCGGTCAGCCGTAGTCGGCTCATGCACCACCCGAGCCTTTACTTTAAAGTAAGGCGTAGTGCGCACAAACTCCACAATCTCCACCCGGCGGCGCCCCTGCACCAAAGCCGAATGAGAGCCATCTGGCATCTGCAACAGGCGGCCTACCGCCATCTCCACCCCCACCGGCAAAAAATCCTCCGGGCCAGGGTTATCCATCTCAGGATCGCGCTGCGTCAGGCCAATGACCGTTTGCTCCTTACGCTGCGCCTCACGCACAGCCTGCAACGAGGTCTCCCGCCCAATGAAAATCGGGGAAACCATGCGCGGAAAAATGACAATATCGCGTAGCGGCAAAACCGCGGCCTCGATCAGGCCGTCGGGTCCAGGTTCCATATTCGGAATCTGGTAAAGTTCCTCAGTGCGCTGAGAAAGCGCCAGGTTGAAATTCTCGTCTTCTTCGTTCCAATCGTCTCGGTTGACCATTCTATAAACCTGTTTTCAAGATAGTTTTCTGACTATTTTATCCTGTAATTGGCTGAAAATTTGATTCATCCGCCCGATTCAACTTTCTCCAGGCCATCATCACCTCGGCGGTCACGAACATACTCCCAGCCGAAAGCACCACACTCCCATCTATTGCAGAAAGATCCAATGCCCGCGCCAGCGCGGCGCTCACCGGCGTCACCGCCTCATACGGGATCCCGGCCTGGTCGGCCAACCCCTGAATTTGATCCACGCCCAAAGCGCGCGGATGGTCGGCGCGGGTAATGATTAACTTCCTGATTTTCGCTTTCATCTCACGGAACATCCCCGGAATGTTCTTATCCTCCGAAGCGCCAAAAATGAGATAAACCGGCCTGCCGGGGAAATACATCTCCAGAGTTTCGCGCAGCTTGGCAAAAGAATCATCATTATGTGCCGAATCGAAAACCACCGGCGGCTGGCGGCGAGCCACTTCAAAGCGAGCCGGCCATTTTACCTGAGAAAAACCTTTCTGGATGGCCTCGTTGGGGATGTTCAATCCGCTGAGCTGGAGCACGGCAAAAGCCGTCGCGGCATTAACCAGCTGGTGAGCACCGAGAAGCGGGATAGTCATAGACAACGGGCGGGAGAGAAAAGGCGCAAGCAGAAGGAAAGTTTGTCCCTCCAACGAGAAACTCTGGGGTTCAAAGGTAAGGTCGCGTCCCACCAGCGTCAGGGGTGCGTTTTTCTCGCTGGCTACACGCCCCAGAACTTCAAGGGCTTCATCCTTTTGTGGTGACGCGACAACCGGCACCCCTGGTTTGATAATTCCCGCCTTCTCTGCAGCAATCTTCGCCAGTGTATCCCCCAGCACCGCCATGTGATCCATCGAAAGCGAGGTGATTACCGAAACACGTGGCCTCACCACGTTGGTCGCGTCCAGGCGGCCGCCGAGGCCCACCTCGATCACAGCGGCGTTTACGCCGGCGCGCTGAAAGGCGAGGAAGCCAATCGCCGTGGTGATCTCAAACGTGGTCAGTTTAGGGATGCGCTCCACAGCAGGTTTGACCGCTTCCACCAGGGCGACCAGCTCCTCATGGGCAATAGGCGTTCCATCAACTTGAATCCGTTCACAGTAGTCTTCCAGATGCGGCGAAGTATAGAGGCCCACCTTGTAGCCTGCCGCCCTCAATGCCGAAGCACACAAAGCGGAGGTGGACCCCTTTCCTTTGGTACCCGCCACATGGATAATCGGGTAACTATTCTGCGGGTTACCGAGGGCCTCCATCAGCGCGAACATACGATCCAGGTTGAAATCGGCCTTCGCCAATTCGGAGGCATGCTTGAGGCTATAATCCACAAAACTATAAAGGTAATCGAGGGCAAGGTTGTAGGCTTGTTCTGTTTCCATGCGTGGCATTGTAAAACGCAATTTGTAAAACGTAAACCGTTAATCCAGTAACAGGAAATAGGACGAGAAGGTTATGTATCTATTCAGGCATGTCATTGCTTCGTCGTGGCGCTTAAGCGCCACGACGAAGCAATCTCCCCAATGCCAGATTTGCTCGTTGGAACAGGAGATTGCGCGTCGGGTGAGCCTCAGCGTGGCCCTTCGTGGCGCGAGGCACCACTCGCAATGACATTTGC
This sequence comes from Anaerolineae bacterium, assembly GCA_049969175.1. Classification (GTDB taxonomy): domain Bacteria; phylum Chloroflexota; class Anaerolineae; order Anaerolineales; family Villigracilaceae; genus DAOUAN01. The sequence continues at coordinate 3,021 of JBMFPJ010000183.1, forward strand.
AATCGTTTTTTCTCTATGGCTGAATCGTTACAGGGCTATAATTAAACCATGCTCGGGCAACTCACAGTTCATCTACACTTACCCGCATGCACTTCACTCAAAGAAAAACGCGGACGTATCAAACCGCTCTTGGCGCGCCTGCATCGCGAATTCAACGTTTCGGTGGCTGAGATGGACTTACAGGATGCCTGGCAGGAGGCAATCATCGCCTGCGCAATGATTAACTCAGACGCGGTGATGTTACACCGTTCGCTACAACAAGTCACACAATGGATCGAAAGTAACTGGCCCGATGGCGAGGTAATTGAGCAGAAAATCGAAATCCTTTGACATCATCGGGGTTATGGTTGTTCAGGAGGCGCAAATGAAAATTCTAATCATGGGAAGCGGTGGTGTTGGTGCCTATTATGGCGGGTTGTTGGCAAAAAATGGTCATGACGTTACCTTTGTAGCACGTGGGGCACACCTGCAAGCCATTCGGCAAAACGGATTGCAGGTCAACAGCATCCATGGGGATTTCACGATCTTCCCTGCCCAGGTCACCGATACCCCCGCGAGCGTCGGGCAGTAGATTTCATCCTCTTCTGCGTCAAGACCTACCACACCGACGAGGCCGCGCAGGCTATGCGCCCTGCCGTGGGGCCACAGACCACTATCTTGAACCTGCAAAACGGCATTGACGCTGCTGAGCGCATCGGCGCGATGGTGGGGATGGAGCACCTGATTGGCGGCGCCACCTGGATCGCATCCAACCTCGCCGCGCCAGGGGTGGTCAAACAGATTTCGCAATTTCGCCGCATCGTCTTCGGGGAATTGGATGGGCGAGTGACGCCACGCATCCAGAACATCTATGAGGTGTTAAAAAACACAGGTATCACGGTAGAGATCAGCGAAAATATCTTGAAAGTCCTGTGGACCAAATTCGTCTTCATCGCCGCGATCAGCAGCGTAGGCTCCCTCACCCGGCTACCGGTCGGTGATTTTCGTTCGGTAGCAGAGACGCGCGGTTTACTTTCTGGCCTGATGCGTGAAGTGGAAGCCCTGGCACGGGCGCAAGGCATTGACCTCGACAAAGATGTGGTGCAAAAGTCTATGGACTTCATTGATCAATCGGCGCCCAACATTAAACCTTCTATGCAACTGGATATCGAAGCAGGTCGCCGCACCGAGCTGGAGTCAATGGTGGGTGTGATCGGTCGTAAAGGCCGAGAGTTGGGCATTCCCACTCCCATCGCTGATTTTGTTTACGCCATCCGTCATAACTTAAGGCGGCTTCATCTATACAATTTTCGAGGACATCGGGTATGCTTGGGGCATGGCACAAACCAAGAAACCACGTAACCCTGACCATGTCCGGCGCGTCAACGTGCCTGGACCCCAAGACGAGGTGCTCCAGAAGCACTTTGAAGAACTTCTCAGTCCTGCTGTCTACGCCCAATCCGCATTTTACCGTAGTTTGGGTCTGCGAGACCGCATTTTGAATTTGCCCTTGATGATTGCGGCAATCCTGGCAATGTTGTGGCGGCAGATTCCGTCAGTCTGCGAATTGACCAAGGCGCTCAATCGAGAAGGTGCGTTGTGGATGGGCCCAGCCAAGGTGTCGCAACCCGCATTGAGCAAGCGTCTGCTGGCATTTCCTGCGGAGTTGTTCCAACAGGTATTTCACAGCCTGCTGCCCAAATTACGCGAACGCTGGCAAGCCCGCCAGCGCCCCCTGCCCGAATCGGTGCGTTGCGCACTGGGCCACTTTGAACACCTCTATGCGGTGGATGGTTCGGCGCTGGAAGCCTTGTTTCGCAAATTGAAAGCCCTGCAAGACACCC
>JBMFPJ010000184.1:0-4842 GCA_049969175.1 Anaerolineae bacterium
CGGTCGAATCGGGCAGGTAGCGATACGCGTCGCTTTGACCGGAAAGCAGTGTTCCCAGGGTGGGGATGATAATGTGCATGTGCAGCCAGATGAAAGGGGAGAGCAGGTTTTTCTTCGGCTGGGTGGTATCCAGAATGACAATGCGCCCGCCGTCTTTGAGCACCCGGTACTGTTCACGCAGTGCCTGTTGCATGTCAATGACATTGCGCATCAAAAAGCCAGAGACGATCGCGTCGAAGGTCTCATGCCGGAAAGGCAGGGAGAGGGCGTCCGCTGAGACCCATGGCAGGCGGCCATAGCGAGCATTGCCCACACGCATCATTTCCAGGGTAAAATCTGCGGCGATGACGCGCGCTTGGGGTTGCTGTCGAAGGGCCTCGCGCGCCAGGTCACCGGTACCCGTCCCGAGGTCCAGCAGCGAAGCGCCAGGGGAGAGACGCGCCAGGCGGATGACCATCTTCCGCCAGCGTACGTCCTGAAAGCCCGTCATCAGTCGATTCATCAAATCATAGCGGCGGGCAATGCGAGTAAACATGTCTTGAACATAGCGAGCACGTTCCTGACCGGTAAGGTGTGTCATAATTGCGTTCCTTTGCTTGAATTTGCTCAATTATAAGCGCGTGGAGGTATAGGATTGTCTTTGAGAATCTATCACGACCGCGAAGATTCTGTGGGACAACTCAATGAGTTGTTCCACCTTTGGCTGCGGCTGGAGGTCGTGCTATGTTATACTGCGGCGCAAATCGCGCGTTGGAGGTGTATTTTGGAGAATCCTTCGCTTTCTAAGTGGCAAGTCTGGTGGCTGGCGATTCGTCCGAAAACGTTGCCGGCAGCCGCAGCGGGTGTGATCATGGGTGGGGCGTTGGCCTGGCTGGATGGTGCTTTTCGTCTGGATGTGTTCTTGTTCTGTTTCCTGGCGGCTTTGTTGTTGCAAATTGGCAGCAACCTGGCGAACGATGTGTTTGATTTTGAACGTGGGGCTGATACAGCAGAACGCCTGGGACCAACGCGAGTGACGCAGGCTGGCCTGCTCACCCCTGCGCAGGTCAAGGCTGGTATGTGGCTGGTTTTTGCCCTGGCTGCACTCTTGGGAGGGTATCTCATCTTCCGCGGTGGTTGGCCGATCCTGGTGGTGGGGGTGGCGGCGATCCTGGCAGCCATCGCTTACACCGGCGGCCCATTCCCGCTGGGTTATTATGGCCTGGGAGATTTGTTCGTCTTCCTGTTTTTTGGATTGGCCGCGGTAGCCGGGACCTATTATGTGCAGACCGGTTGGGTCAGCCCGGCTGCGTGGTGGCTGGCGGTTGCAGTAGGACTCCTGGTAACGGCTATTCTGGTGGTTAACAACTTGCGCGATCTTGAACATGATCGCAAGGCAGGCAAGCATACCCTGGCCGTTTACCTGGGCGAGGCCGGAACACGCGCCGAATATACCTTCTGTGTGCTTCTGGCTTACCTGATATTGCCCTGGCTTGCCTGGCAAGGACTGATTCCGTGGGGTGGGCTGGGGGCCTGGCTTTCGCTACCATTGGCGGCAAAAACGATGCAGACCGTCTTGCGTCAGCGCGGCCGGCCGCTTAATGCTGCGTTGGCTGGCACTGGGCAAACCGCTTTATGGTTCAGTCTGTTATTTTGGCTGGGGGTGATTTTGCAGCAGATATTCAAGTAACACGGCACGAAACCACTCTGCCTGCTCCACGTGGACGTTATGGCCAGCCTGTGGGGCAATGACCAGGCGAGCGTGGGGCAGGCGAGTGGCCATTTGAGTCATCAGGGTTGTGTATTTTGGGTCTTGTTCGCCGGCAATCAGCAAGGTGGGAATTGCCAGCCGAGGCAGGCAATCCCACAAGGGGATTTGTTGTCCGGGGCTGAGATCGTAAATGACCTTTGCCATCCAGTGTGGGTCATTTTGCGCCGCGGCATGCTTTAATTCACGCAGGAGAGCGGGGTGACGTTGCAGGCTGGCGAACAAAGGTTGCTGATACCAGTGCTGGACGAAGGATCTCATGCCTTGTTGCAGGATGGCGGTGGCTCGGTGGCGATCTTCTTCCAGGCGCCGAGCGCGTTCAGTCGCATCTGGAATGCCAGGGCTGGTGCTCTCCAACACCAGGGCGGTGACTCGCTGCGGAAAGCGACAGGCAACGTGAAGAGCCAGCCTGCCCCCCAGCGAGTAGCCAACCAGGATAATGTGGCGCAGATTGCGTGTATCCATAAAATGGAGAATTTCGTCCGTTACCTGGTCAAAGGTCAGGGGCGTATTCAGATCGTTGTGCAGGTTTGTGCCATGACCGGGCAAATCAGGCGTCAACACGTACCAGCGCTCGCGCAATGGGGCGACCATTTCTTCCCATTGCGCGCCGCGGCCCAAAAAGCCGTGCAGGAAAAGGATGGCATCGGCGGGCGAAGGAGTGTTCACGTCAGATGATTCTCCTTCCCAGGGCGTTGGCTAGGTGCCGCATCTCGGCCACATACGCAGGAAAATCGGCCAGTGCCAGGGATTGGGCGCCATCGGAGAGAGCTTTTTCCGGTTCGGGGTGCACTTCTACCAGCAGGCCATCGGCACCCGCGGCCAAGGCGGCACGCGAGGCGGCGGGCACCAGGTCGGCGCGCCCGGTGGCGTGACTGGGATCGGCCAGGATGGGAAAGGACGTAGTCAATTTGATTTGGGCAATGGCGTTCACATCCAGCACGTTGCGGGTGGAGGGATCAAAGCCACGAATCCCTCGCTCACACAAGATGATCTGCTCGTTGCCGCGCGTGGCGATATGTTCGGCCGCAGCCAGCCATTCCTGCACCGTAGACATAAAACCGCGTTTCAGCAAAACGGGTTTGGATTGCTCACCCACGGCCCACAACAGTGGAAAATGCTGCATGTTGCGGCTGCCAATTTGAATAATGTCGCTGTATTCGGCCACCGCTGGCAACTGTTCGACTCCTAGCGCCTCGGAAATCACCAGCAGACCGAACTCATCGGCCACTTCTCGCAGGATTTTCAACCCTTCCAGGCCTAACCCCTGAAAGGAGTGCGGAGATGTGCGCGGCTTGAAGGCGCCACCGCGAATGACATGCAGACCCAGATCGCGCAGGGTTTGCCCCACGCGGCGAGTTTGTTCGTAACTTTCCACCGAACATGGCCCGGCAATCAGTAAAATCTCTCTACCTCCAACCTGTATGGTCTCGTTGATTGCAATCATCCGGGTCTCGTTCATAACTCATCTACGCTTTCAAGGTGAAATTGGCGTTTCAGCATTTCAGCCACCTCCATTCGCTTCAATTTGCCTGAAGCGGTGTAAGGTAGCGTTTCCAGGAATACCAGCCGCCGCGGGATTTTGTAACCAGCCAGGCGACCGCGCAGAAAGTGCAGTAACTCTGCGGCTTCACAGGATGAACGTCTTACCACGGCCGCGGTCACTTGCTGACCCCATTCGGCGTCGGGTAGGCCCACCACGCACGCCGCCTCGACGGCAGGATGTTGAAGCAAGGCCTGCTCCACTTCTTCCGGGTACACATTTTCGCCGCCGCTGAGGATCAAGTCACTGCGCCGGCTGACGATCCACAGATCCCCGTCCTCGTCCCGATACCCCAGGTCGCCGGTGCGTAAGCGCCCCTCGACGAGGGGAGGCTGCCCCAGATACCCGGGCATGACTCCCGGCCCTTGGACCACGATCTCGCCGACCTGACCTGCGGAGCAGGATTGCCCTGCGTCGTTTGTAATTTCAACCCGGATGCCGGTGAGCGGTTTTCCCACCGTCCCTGGTTTCTGGCGGACTTCCTCAGGCAAGGCTGTCGCGACCTGAGCACATGCTTCTGTCAGCCCATAGGTCAGAGCGATGGGCAGATTACAGTCCAGCGCACGCCGAAGCAGGTTGGGGGGGGGAGCCGCGCCGCCGAGCAGAATCAGCCGTAGATCCGGCAGCGATGCGCCGCTTTCGAAGTGTGGCATCAGCCGGTAGAGCATGGTCGGCACCAGGGAGATGAGATTCACGTTTTTTTTGTGTAGTAAGCGGAACGTCTCATCTGCCTCAAAACGTTCTTGCAAGACAACGGTCAGGCCATCCAGGCAGGCGCGAAACAAAATGGACATACCGCCGATGTGATAAAGTGGCAGACAAAGCAGCCAACGCTCGCCCTGCTGCGTTTGCAGACGTTGGGAGGAAGCCTGTGCTGCGGCCAAAAGATTGCTCAGTGTGAGTTGGGCCGCTTTGGGGCGACCGGTGGTGCCGGAGGTGAACATCAAGAGGGCGACGAAGTCGGCTGGCTCAGTTGCAGGGAGGGGGACAGATTTCGCATAGCCAATTTGACCTGAAAGTTTCTTATGCAAACTGGTAGCACCAACCCCATCACCCAAAAAACTTTTTAAATTCTCCGGCGTGATCACTGCGCGGCAACCGACCTGTTCCACCTGCCAGGCGCGTTCAGCCTCGCTCAAACGACGGTTGAGGGGGAGTAACGCCAGCCCCAGGCGCAATGCTGCGTGGATCAAGATCACGTATTCGACAGAGTTATCCAGCCACACGGCCACGCGCTCGCCTGCTTGCAGGCCGTGTCGGTGCAGGGTAGCAGCTGCCTGATCCACTCGATCAGCCAGTTCGGCATAGGTCAGTACCGAACGTCCGCCGTCCCAGATCAGGGCGGGCAAGTCGGGGGAAAGGGTGGCGCGAGAGGAAAGAAAAGGCATAGTCAATTCTCTTCGCGAGAGAACGAAGGCAGGATAAGACGTTCTACTCCAACCGCAAAAAGAGCACCGATGTTCTTTAGTTGCCTTCTGTTTGCATCGAATTTCACGAATGTTCTTTAGTTGCCTTCTGTTTGCATCGAATTTCACGAATGTTCTTTAGTTGC
>JBMFPJ010000185.1:0-4817 GCA_049969175.1 Anaerolineae bacterium
ACCTGAAGTTTATGGCCGATTTGCGTCACCTGCCTGACGCAGAAGACCGCGTCTATGAGACGTTGGAAATGGTCGGCCTGGAAGATCGCGCCAACGGTTTGATTGGTAACCTATCTAAAGGAATGCGTCAGCGTGTAGGGCTGGCTCAGGCGCTTCTGCATCGCCCCGAAGTGCTCATTCTGGACGAGCCGACCATCGGCCTGGACCCGGCGCAGGTAGTCGAAGTCCGCAATTTGATTCGGGAAATTGGCAAAGAGCGCACGGTTTTACTTTCCACCCACATTCTTTCGGAAGCTCAACAGCTGTGCGACCGCGTGCTCATCATTGACAAGGGTAAGATCATCGCCGAGGACACTCCCGATAACCTGCAAGCCCGCCTGATGGGCGCCGAACGGGTAATCTTGCGCGTGGCTGGTGAGGTGGATGATTTGCCCGCCATGCTGCAAAAGATCAACGGCATTCAAAGCGTGGAAGTCAAAGACGGCACGATTGAGTTCCAATACGCCCCAGGGCAAGATGTACGTCCCGAAGTGGCCCGTGCGGTGATCGCCGCCGGTTACGATCTGCTCGAAATGCGGCCGGTTGGCATGAGCCTGGAGGAGATCTTCCTCGAACTCACCGGCGCAGAAGCCCGAAAAGAACGAGGTGAGCAATGAGAAACATCTGGACAATCGCCAAACGCGAATATAACCACTATTTCAACAGTCCTATTGCTTACGTGGTGGCCTTTACTATTTTGCTGATTTTAGGGATTATTTTTGTGGACGTCTTGCAAAGCTCCATGCTCAACGCTTTGCAATCCTTCGGTTCCGCCCCCGATCTCACCCCCATTACCGGCAACCTGACCTTCCTGCTGGTGTTCTCCGTGCCTGCACTCACCATGCGCCTGGTCGCCGAAGAAAATCGCATGGGTACAATGGAATTGCTCCTGACAGCGCCGATTCGCGATTGGGAACTGATTATCGGCAAATGGCTGGGCGGAATGTTGTTCATCCTCACCCTGCTGGCCGTTACGTTGATCTACCCCATCATCTTGAACAGCCTGGTCACCCCAGGCATTGACCAGCGGTCAATGATGACCGCTTACCTGGGCGTGATTCTTGTGGCGGCAGCCTTCATGGGGCTGGGTGTGGGCATCTCCGCTCTCTTCAGCAACCAGATCGCCGCATTCTTCATCACAATGGGCGCTTTCATTTTCCTGTGGTGGCTCATCGGCTTCCCCGCTGAACTGGTGTCAGTAGGTGGTGAAGTCTTCCGCTATCTGGATATGAAATCGCACTTTTACAACTCGCTGAACATCGGCATGATCGGCCTGAGCGACATCATCTACTACCTGAGCCTGACCGCCCTGGGCCTCTTCATCGGAACATCCGCAGTTGAAACGAGGAGATGGCGCTAATGTCCAACAAGAAATTCAACCCTCAGCAATTTGCCCCGGTGGGGCTGATCCTTGCCCTGCTTGCCCTGGGAAGCACCCTCGTTCTGGGACTGATCAAGGGCATTGCCGCCCTCAAGTTGTACACCCCAGCCAACCCGCAAACCCTTACCCTGGCCTTGCAAATCAGCGCCGGTCTGACGATCTTTGGGCTGGCGATCTACGCCATGCTTGCACCTGAAAAAGTGCGCCGATTCCTGAGCGGACGTCAGGCGCGCTACGGCTCAAACACCCTGATCAACGCGGTAGCCTTTCTCGGCATCCTGTTCGTGATCAACATGCTGGTCTATCAAAACCCCAAAACCTGGGATGTCACCGAAGACAAAAGCCACACCCTGGCCCCCGAAACACTACAAGCCCTGAACATGTTGCCCGATAAGGTGACCGCCACCGCCTTCTATTCCGCCCAACTTTCCACTACATCGGTCAGCCAGCTCCTCCAGGACTTTAAAATCAACAGCAACGGGAAGTTCGACTATCGCTTCGTTGATCCGGACCTCGATCCGGTCGCGGCCCGCCAGGCAGGAATCACCGGTAATGGCAAGATTCTGCTCACCATGGGCGATCGCCACGAGATCGCCTCTTACGCCACGGAGGAAGAGCTGACCCGCACGCTGATTCGCCTGATCAGCCCGGAGACGCGCGTGGTGTATTTCCTCACCGGTCATGGCGAAGCCGATATTTCCCAAAGCGGGAACGCTACCTTGAACAGCGCCCGCACCACGCTGGAAAATAAAAATTACACCGTCAAAACGCTCAATCTGGCTGCGGAAAACAAAATTCCCGAAGATGCCCGTGCCATCATTGTCGCCGGGCCGACCAAACCGCTCAGCGAGCAGGAAGTTTCGCTGCTGAAAGCATATCTCGAAAAGGGTGGCTCGCTGATTGTGCTGGAAGACCCCGTTCCCCTCACAGATTTCGGCGAGACCCCTGACCCGCTGGCGGCTTACCTGGCCTCTGACTGGGGCATCACGCTGGAAAACGACATCATCGTCACTCCCAGCCAGCAACCGCTTTACGCCGTAGCGGCCGGTTACGACCCCAATCATCCGATTACGCGCAATATGACCATGGTGGTGATCATGCCTCAGGCGCGCAGTATCAGCCTGGGCACCCCGCCGTCCAACGTCACCCTGACGGGGCTGATTCAAACCGCTCAACAAGCTTGGGGTGAGACCAATTTCAAAGACACCAACAACGTGAAATACGACGCCGGCGAAGATAAAGCCGGTCCTCTGACGATGGCTGCCGCTGGCGAAAACACCAGCACCAAAGGGCGCGTGGTTGTCTTTGGCAACTCGCTCTTTATCACCGACCGGGCCTTTGATGCCTACGGTAACAGCGATATTTTCGTCAACGCCGTAGATTGGGCAGCCGAACAGGAAAACCTGATTCAGATCACGCCCAAACAACCTATCCAACGAGCGTTCAAGCTGCCCTCCCAGTTGCAGTGGATCGCCATTCTGATCGGCTCCATTTTTGTGCTGCCCGGGCTGATCGTCTTCGCCGGAATCGCTTCCTGGATTTCACGCCGCCGACGAGGTTAGTATGATTCGCAAAAGTACGTGGATTTTGCTTGTGATCTTCGCGGCCCTGGTAGGCCTGACCATCTACCTGCAAAAGGACAAAGAAGCCACCCAGGAATTGGCAGCTACCTTCCCGACCGCCAGTGTGAAGACCCTGTTTTCGAGCGAGGAGGGTCTGCCGTTCCGCATTCGCATCGAGGCACAGACGGGAGAAGCCGTCGAGGTGGTGCGTAACGCGGATAACGTTTGGGTGTTGAAAACGCCGATCGAGGCCGCGGCCGACCAAAGTCTGGCGGAAGGAGCCGCCTCGCAGATCACCTCGTTGCGGGTGTTGAGCGAAGTCCAGTTAGCGCCGGAGATCGTCGGGTTGAATCGTCCCGCCTATCTCCTCAAGATCAGCTTCACCGGTGGTAAAGAGCACGAGGTGGAAATCGGCTCGGTGACACCTACCGAAAGCGGCTATTACGTGCAGGTGGATCACGGCCAGACCGTGATTGTGGCCAAATCGGGCATTGATTCGCTCATTGGCCTGCTCACTTCGCCCCCTTACGCCGAAACACCCACCCCTTCGGTGACTCCGGAACCGCCAACCGAAACACCTACGCCAACGGCTGAGGCCATCGCGACCGCTACACCTTAACAAACCGTTTACAAAAATCATCGGCTATTGATTTTCTATTTGAAAAAGAGTATTCTGAATAAGATCCAATAAAAAGACTGGAAGGAAGAATGGACGTAGATAAGATTCTTATTGTTGACGAGGAAGAGGAATATCCCGCGATTGCGCGGCTGATTGACCTTGGGCGTCAAAAATCTTATGTGACTCTGGATGACATTCTCCACTTCTTCCCGGAAGCCGAGCAAGATGTTGAACAACTGGAGGAGGCTTTTTCCGCGCTGCTCAGCGCGGGTATCCCCTTCGTGGAAGACATCACGACCGCCGAGCCAAGCGAAGATGAGCTGGTTGCCGTGGAAGAAGGGGAGACCATTCAGGAGGTCGACCTTTCGCTGGATGACTATCTGGCGAACATTGATACGGATGACACCATCGGCTTGTATCTGAAAGAGGTCAGCCGGGTGCCGTTGTTGACCGCCGAAGAGGAAGTAGAGCTGGCGCAACGCATCGAACGCGGCCGCATGGCTCGTGAAGAGCTGGCGCGTGGCAACGTCTCGCCGCGACGGCGCGCCGAGCTGCGCAAATTGATTGAGGACGGTTGGGCCGCCCGCGAGCACCTGATCACCGCCAACTCGCGGTTGGTGATCTCGGTGGCGAAAAAGTATATGGGGCGCGGGGTTCCCTTCCTGGATTTGATTCAGGAGGGGAATATTGGCCTGATACGCGCCACCAAAAAGTTCGATTACCGCCGCGGCCATAAGTTTTCCACTTACGCCACGTGGTGGATTCGCCAGGCGGTGACGCGCGCCATCGCTGACCAGGGGCGCACCATTCGTGTGCCGGTGCACATGGGTGATCAGATCAACAAATTGCTGCGCGTTCAACATCAGTTGACGCAACGCTTGGGGCGCGAACCTACCGTGGAAGAACTGGCTGATGCGCTGGATGTGCCCCCCAAAAAAGTGGAAAACATGATTCAGGTGGCACGCCGGCCTCTCTCGCTCGAAACGCCCACAGACGATGAAGAGGATTCCGTTTTAGGCGATTTCATCGAAGACGATGAGGCGCCTCCGCCCGATGATACCGCTACGTACAACCTGCTGCGCGAGCACCTGGCCGAAGTGCTGAACAGCCTGCCGCCGCGCGAGGTGCGGATTTTGCAATTGCGATATGGTTTGTTGGATGGCCAGGCTTACACTCTGGAAGAAGTAGGCCGGAAGATGGGCGTCACACGCGAACG
>JBMFPJ010000186.1:0-2610 GCA_049969175.1 Anaerolineae bacterium
CGTGGAGCCGGTGAGCGCTTCGGTGGCCTGCAATGCTTTCCCCTATACGTTCAAATTTTTTGCCGAATTGACCACCAACGGCCCGGCGGCGGTTTCCTGGCGGTGGGAACTCAGCACGGGCGAGACTTCGCCCGCTGAGACCATCCTTTTTGCCGAGGCGGATACCAGGCCGGTTCAGGATGCTTACCGGGTGAGTGGCCCCGGTGATTACTGGGTGCGGCTGCATGTGCTCACCCCCAATGAGATGAGCCAGCAGGTGGACTTCAGGATGTCTTGTACGCCATAGGGAGGTCAGCCGTTCCCTTTGAAATATTCGACGGTGGCCTGACCGGGCTGGTTGATCCCTTCGCGTTTGAGCACTTTCCAGATGGTGAGCAGGAGGATTTTGAGATCCAGCCAGAAGGACCAGTGATCCACATACCAGACGTCCAGGGCAAGGCGGGTGGGCCAATCCAGGGCGTTTCGGCCGTTGATTTGTGCCCAGCCGGTGATGCCGGGGTAGGCCTCGTGGCGGCGCATTTGTTCGGCGGAATAGAGGGGGAGATATTCCATCAGCAGGGGGCGCGGCCCCACCAGGCTCATTTCACCGCGCAGGACGTTGTAGAGTTCAGGCAATTCGTCCAGCGAAAGGGAGCGGAGGAAACGCCCCAGGCGGGTTAAACGCTCGGCGTCCGGGAGCAACTGTCCGTCTGGGCTGAGGCGGTTGTTCATCGTGCGGAATTTGTAGAGATAGAAGGGGCGTCCCTGGTAGCCGGGTCTTTGCTGCCGGAAGAGAATCGGTGAGCCGAGGAAGATGCGGATGAGTATGGCGATCAACAGCAAGAGGGGAGAAAGGAGGAGCAGGGCCAGGCTGGCGATGGTCAGATCAAAGATCCGTTTGCTGCGAGGTAAACCAGGGGGAAAGAGCATAGGGACATTCTACCAAATGTGGTATATTTTGGGCGGGAGCGAGATTATGAACGAGCGGATATTGATAATCGAAGATGATCAGGCAATTTTGAAACTTTTGCAGCGTGGCCTGGCGTATGAAGGTTATGTGGTGGATACGGCGACGGATGGGCGTACCGGCCTGATCCTGGCGCGCGATCACACTCCTGACCTGGTGATTCTGGATTGGATGTTGCCGGGGATGGATGGCCTGGAGGTCTGTCATCGTTTGCGCACGGCCGGCTCGGTGCCGATTTTGATGCTGACGGCCAAAGATACGGTCAATGACCGCATTCAGGGCCTGGATGCCGGCGCCGATGATTACATGGTCAAGCCATTTAACCTGGACGAGTTGCTGGCGCGGGTGAGGGCCTTGCTGCGCCGAACGCAAGCGGAGCGCGTGCCGGTGCTCAAATTTGCCGATCTGACGCTCGATACCGGCTCCCGTCAGGCGATGCGTGGTGAGCGGACGATTGCGCTTACGGCCAAAGAGTATGAACTGCTGGATCTTTTCCTGCGCCATCCTAAGCAGGTGCTCACCCGCGAGGTGATTTTTGATCGGGTTTGGGGCTATGATTTTGGCGGAGAGAGCAACGTCCTGGAAGTGTATATTCGCTATTTGCGCCAGAAGTTAGAGGCTAAGGGTGAACCCCGGTTGATTCACACCGTGCGCGGTGTGGGGTATGTGTTGCGCGAAAATCCGTAGGGCGGAATTCATTCCGCGACCTGAAGCGCCAGAATGTCGCGCCACAAAATCTTCGCGGTTGTGATAGCTTTTCAAGAGCCATTCTATAACCTGTGACTCTCCGTCTTCGTCTTACGCTGCTGTATTCAACAATCACCGGGGGGATTTTGCTTGTCTTTGGGGCGTTTGTTTTTTTGCTCATCAATATTGTTTTACTCAATCAGGTGGATAACACCCTGGAGCGCACGGCGCGAGATGTCGTCCGCCAGATGAGGGTGGATTCGATTGGCGAAATCAGCATTATCAGCTTGCCCAGCCTGGATATGGATGCCAATACCTACATCCAGGTATGGGGGCGCGATGGGAAGCTGCAGGCCGCCTCCCCCGGCTTGATGTTGAGCGAAGCCCTCGACCCGCTGGGACTGCAATCGGAAAAACCCATCTACCGCGAGCATTACATTCGGAATGTCCATTTGCGTGTGCTGAGCGTACCTATCCTGTTGGGAACACGGCCGATTGGCACGATCCAAATCGCTACCAGCCTGACGGTGGTGGATACCGCTCGCCGCGATTTGCTCTTCATCATGCTTTTTTCTGCGGGCATGGCTATGCTCATGGCGGGTTTTGCTTCCTGGCTGGTGTTGAAACGTGCCCTTTCTCCACTGCAAACCATCATTGAGACGGTGGAGCAAATCAACCGGGCGGATGACCTTTCCCGGCGCATCCCGCGCCAGGTGCAGGTGGATGCCGAGATCAGCGACCTGGTGAATGCGTTCAATCAGACGCTGGAGCGTCTGGAGAGTCTGTTTACCCTGCAACAGCGCTTCCTGGCAGATGTCAGCCATGAGCTGCGCACTCCCCTTACCGTGATCAAGGGCAACGTGGATCTGATGCGCCGCATGAAGCGCCTGGACGAAGAATCGCTGGCCTCCATTGATGCCGAGGCGGGGCGTCTGACGCGCTTGGTGGGCGGTTTGCTTTTGCTCGCTCAGGCCGAA
>JBMFPJ010000186.1:2620-4807 GCA_049969175.1 Anaerolineae bacterium
GGTAAGTTGACCTTGAACCTGGCGCCGGTGGACCTGGATGGCCTGCTCCTGGAAGTTTTTCAGGAAATGCATGTGCTGGCTGGCAACAAAGTGCGTCTGCACCTGACGGAAATTGACCAGCTCCAGGTCAACGGTGACCGCGACCGCTTGAAGCAGGTGCTGTTGAACCTGGTGGCGAATGCCATCCAGTACACGCCGCAGGGCGGGGATGTTTTCCTCAGCCTGGCGCGCGTGGGTGAACAGGCCCGCCTCATCGTCCGGGACACCGGACCGGGCATCCCCGCCGAGGATTTGCCCCACATCTTTGAGCGCTTCTACCGTGCCGAGAAATCGCGCACCCGCTCCTCAGCGAGCGGCTTTGGCCTGGGCCTGTCAATCACTCGCTGGATTGTGGAACATCATGGGGGAACGATCACGGTTGAGTCCAAAGAAGGCAAGGGAACAATTTTTGCTATCTGGCTTCCTCTGTTGCATCCTTCTCCATCCTCTGCACCGATAGAAGAATAGTCTCTCAGGGTAACCCCAGGTGTTGATGAGCCTGGCGGCACAAGCCGGCTCCGTATTTACGGAACCATTCGTCCATGGCTGGGCTGCTGCTCCATCCCTGGCGAGCATGTTCGTAAATGGCCGCGCCGTAGTACACATAGCGTCTGGTTTCAGCAGACCAGGCCGCCTCGCTGCGGCCAATCACGCCGATCCCGCCATTGTAGCCGGCCAGAGCCAGGCGGGCCTCGCCACCTGCTGCCTGCCAGGCGCGCTGGAGGTAATTCAGGCCGCGGCGGGCGTTGGTTTCTGCATCGTATGGATTTTCATCAGCGGCAAAGTGATAAGGCATCACCTGGAACAATCCCATCGCTCCGCTGTGCGAACGCGCCAGCGGGTCGCCGCATGATTCGATTTGCATCACCGCCGCGATCAGGTTGGCCTCCAGCCCGGAATCGGCTGCCCAGCGCACAATCGCTTGACTCCAATAGTGCACTTCGGGGGTGAAAAAGGGGGCCAGCCCGCTGGCGAAGTTTTCAGCGAGGGAGGTGGCGGGGAACGTATCGAGGATTTCTCCCTGAGGGAGAATGTTCAGGCCACTGACAAACCATGCCAGCAGGCAACCCACCAAAAGCACTGCCAGGGGTGGCAAAAACATGGCAGAAAAACAGCCGCTGCCTTGTTCTTCTTCGGCCGCGGCTGTTTGCCAGTCTGCGATTTTTTGTGGGCGAGCACGGGGCATAAGCAATCTCTCCGTTGTTGGGTCAGGGACCCGGCTCGAAACCAGGTTGGAATTTTGGGTCAGGCGTCGTAACGCTCGCCATTTGGCGCGGCATCACCGAAAGACAGGTTGTGGTAGGTAGGTTCGGGGCGGGCGAACGTGGTCTGTTGAGCGGGTTTGGGCGCCGGGCGATAGGTTGCGGCCGGTCGGTTGATCGTCGAGGCGGGGCGCATTCCGGTGGCCTGGGCCAGGGTCTGCGTGGTGCCCTGAGCCGCGGGTTGGCGGTATCCGCTTGCGGCTGGTTGCATATTGGTGGTGAATAGGCGATCGCCAGCCACCGAGAAAGTGCCGATGAGCAGTACACGGATCAGCCAGACCATGATGGCAACAAACACCGGCACGGCTTTGGTGAGGGTGGTGTTGCTGATCACTGTGCCACCTGCCAGGCTGTTGTGGTTGACGATGGCCACCGATACCCCCCACCAGGTCAACGAGGCATTGAAGCCTGCGGCCAGAAGCCAGGCGCCAAAGAGATACCAGATTTCCATCGGCTCATCGCGACCTTGCTCGGGAGTGAAAATGCGGGCGATGCCGGCAAAGTCGATGCCACAGAAGGCAATGGCGAGAATGGTGGACCATCTCATTCCGGCGAAGCGCAAGTCACCCAGCAAATCGGACAGGGCAAACTGGGTGGTGCTGAAGTTGAAAATCTCAAATGCCAGAAGCGCGCCGATGATCATCATGCCCCAGGCGGCCCCTCGGTTCAACTGGCGGCCGCGGAACAGAGCGGCCAGCCCATCCCCTGCGTTCTTGCGGTATGTGGTCATTTTAATCTAATCTCCTTTCAAATCGGATCGATGCCTCCATTATAGAACTTATGTTCTAATTATGTCAAGATGCAGGTTTTACTGATGTTGGGACATGAGTTCGGAAAAACGTGAAAGCGAAGGCGGCTTCCAGCCGCCTTCGTAACGCCAGCCTGC
>JBMFPJ010000187.1:0-4796 GCA_049969175.1 Anaerolineae bacterium
CTCTTCCGTCAGGTTTGGGACACCAGTTACACCGGAGATACGCGCACGCTCGATGTGCATATCTCCTGGTTGCGGCGCGCTATCGAGTTGGACCCGGCCATGCCCAAATTTCTGAAGACCATCCGCGGCGTGGGCTATCGGTTGGATGTATAAAATTGATATTGCTGACCGAAGATCGTCACCAACCGGACGCAAACCCTGCGCCCGGTTTTGATTTCCAACTCGAGTGGAATTTCCCCGCTTCGCACCGGACGAGCGGCCTGGGCTGCGCTGCGAAAGGTGATCCCGTCCCAGGCTGGATCCACCTCCCAATAATCCACGGCCAGGCGCTGGGCCACTGCCGGGTTTAAGAGCACCCCGTCGGGCAGGACCTGAATCGCTTCGGCGGGCAACGCGTGCAGGGGGAAGTCGTTAACGGAATCCCGTTCGAGGGTGAAAGGAGCCGGGGAAACGGTCAACCGGCTTCGGGTCGTATGAACCGCTCGCCAGGTGACGTCGCTGGCCAGGAATTTGCGCCCGAGTCGCGCTGCGACCAGGGGGGCAGTGCCCGATCCACAGAAAAAGTCGGCCACCCAATCACCTGCGTTGGAGGAGGCCAGAATTATCCGTTCCAACAGGGCTTCTGGTTTTTGGGTGGGATAGCCCGTGCGTTCACGATGCAAGCGCGCCACGACGGGGAAGTACCACCAGTCTTCCGGCACTTTGCCTCGTGCCAGATCGGGTACCTTGCCAAAACCGGCTTTGGGCGAGGAAGCAAAGGTCTTAACCGTGGAGGGATGATAGGGTTCACGCACGGCATCGGTGTTGAAGATGTAATTCTGGCTTTTGACATAGGCCAGAATGGTATCGTGCTTGCGATTGAAGGCGCGTCGAATGGGAGAAGGGCCATGATAGGCCCAAATGATTTCGTTGAGCAGGTTTTCGGGGCCAAAGATTTCGTCGAGCAAGAGACGGGCGTAGGCGTCGGCGTGCCAATCCAGGTGCAGGTAGAGTGTACCCTGCGGAGCCAGTAGACGGTGCATGAGCTGCAAACGTTCGTAGAGAAACTGAAGGTAGGAATCCAGGTCAGGCCAGTGATCAGGATAGCCCTCGGCCAGCATCCAGTCAGTCGGTTTGCGGGAATCCTCGTCACGGCCAATGCGGGCCTGGAATTTGCGGTTGGTAAAGAAAGGTGGATCGGCGTAAATCAGGGTGATGCGGCCTTCAAATTGCGGCAATAAAGCACGCATCACCGCCAGATTCTCGCCCCAGATGAGGCGATTCTCAGGATGTGCCGGGGGGTAGCCCTGCCCCTGGGGGTAGATGATCGCCTCGGTGTGCAGGGAGGGGGCGTTCATCGGTCCATTGGAGGGAGATTCGTTTTGGTGTTTTCCAGACCAGATCAGTTCAGCCATCAGTAGTGGATGTTTACCGTTGTCCCATAGCCGCGGTTGAAAACGGCATCAGGCGTGTGGGGTGGCAACGCCCAGCGGAAGAGCCATTTGGCCTCGGCAGTACGCATGTTGATGCAACCATGGCTCATCGGCGTGCCAAAATTGTCATGCCAGTAGGTACCATGAAAAGCATGACCGGCTTCAGTAAAAAAGCATGTCCAGGGAACGCCGGGCAATTCATAATCATCGGCATCGGCAAACAGGTTACCATTTCCCATGTGCTTGGAGGGCATTTTTTCCTGGATGTGAAACGTTCCGGTAGGAGTGATCGTCGGCAGTTCGGAGGCACGTGTTTGTCCGCCGGGGATACCAGAGGAGATTTTGGTCTGAAAGACGATCTGATCGTTTTCGTATGCGGTGAGCGTCTGCGTGGTCAAATTGACTTCGATGCGCTTCGCTTCCCAGGGAACATCTGGCGAGAGGGGCGTGAGTTCTTCTTCAGGGATGGGACGCAGATACATCCCCGGCGCGTGGTAGGGAAAGCCGGTTAGATCGTCATAGATGCGATACCAGGGTTGCTTATCGGGGCCTTCTTCGACGGCTTCGATCATATAGACCGATTCATAGTACAGGCGAAAGTTCAGACGTTGCCACCCATAGGTTTTGGTGAAACGCCAGGGCTGAATGAACGGAACTGTTACTTCGGCGACGCGACGTTTTCCTTCAGGGATCAGCTCCAGCGGTGAATTAATAATCGTTCTCACACGCTGCAAGCGGGCACGATGCACATAGCCTCCCCACACCCGATACCAGACCGGGTTGTAAGCGGGTTCTTCGGCGATGACTTCTTCGTAAACGTGGAGCAAGTCATCGCGTTGCCAGGTGTTGGTGATGGTGCTTTTGTCGCTGGGCTGACTATAAACGCTTACCGATGTTGTGGCTACGCGCACGATACTGCTATCGTCGAAGTCGGTCAGCGCCAGTAAAGTGGGAAAAAACGCCAGAGAGGCTGCGCTCAGGCCACCCAATTTTAAGAAATCGCGACGAGAGGGGCGAAATTTCATGCTCGTCATTGTACCATTTATTCAAGAGAACTGCCCTCCAGGTGGAGGGCAGTCGTTTGCTATTCAATTGAATAACGGGCTCAGGCCTGCACCGATTCAGGGAGCATGTCTTTGAGCAGGATTTCTAACGCCATGGTGTGGCTACACCGTTTGTGGGTAAGGAAGAACTCACAGTCACAACGAAAGGCGCCATTTTCGAGCATCACGTTGTGTGTGTTGTTATCGCCGGTAAACGTAACGGCGAAGCTGTTGAAGCGGAAACGAGACCGCTCCTGGGCGTAACGTTTGGCTTTTTCCAGTTTGCCAATCAAACCATAGTCCATCGTTACTCTCCTTATGCTGAAAATAAACAACAGGCACGCGCATTCACACGTGCCTGTTACTACACACTACCGCCGATGGTCAAAAAACACTCGCATAGGACAATCAACCTTGATTTGAGTATAGCCAGTTTTGAGCAACAAGTCAACCAGGAAAATCAAAAGTTATCAAAATCGTATGGCAGACGTATCCAAAATATTAATCTGCCGTTGCTCCGGCCAGCACAGGTTCATCACCATTGTAACCAAGCAACTGAGGCCATTTACGCAGGATGAAAATCATGCCCAAAATGCAGCCGATTCCGCCGCTGATAATAGCAAACGGCGCCCCAAAAACCTGGGCCGCGGCTCCGGCCTCAATTTCGCCCAGCTGTGGCCCGCCTTGAAAGAAAATTTGATTCACGCTGGTCATCCGTCCACGCAGGGAATCGGGGGTTTGTAGCTGGCGGATCGTATTGCGAATGATTGTGCTGACCGCGTCGGCAGCGCCGGTCACCGCCAGAGCCACCCACGCCAGAGCAAACGAACGGCTCACCCCAAAAACGATCGTGGCCAGACCGAAGACCGCCACAGAAGCCAGCAAAAGCGGTCCCTGCCGGCGCAATTCGTGAATCTGTGAAATGGTCACTGCTGCCAGCACCGCTCCCACCGACTGCGCCGCGGAGAGCCAGCCATATTCCACCACACCCACATGCAAAATATCGCGGGCAATAATAGGCATGAGTGTATTGGCCGAAGCGAAAAACGTGGCGACAAAATCTAAAAGCATGGAGGAGAGAACAATCGGCTTACCCACAATAAATTGAATCCCCTCTCGAATGGCGCTCCAGCTGACACCACCATTGGGCTGATCCACCTTTTGCGGCACAGGGCCGATCAGCACCAGGGCTACAATCACGGCGAGAAAAGAGGCAGCATTGATGTAATAAACGGCTTCCTGTCCTCCATAGGCAATGACCAACCCACTCAAGGCCGGGCCAATCACCGATCCGGCCTGAAACGCTATGGAGGTCAGGCTGAAAGCATTGGGGAGATCGCGCGCGGGCACCAGGTTGGGCACAAGCGCCTGACGCGCCGGCCCATCAAACGCCACCGCCACCGCCTGGAGCGCCGTCAGGGCGTAGATATGCCAGAGAGTGACATGACCAAATTCGGTGAGCAAACCCAAAGTCAGAGCAAGAAGCGCCGCACTGCTCTGGGTAACAAACAGAATGGTGCGGCGGTTGTACGAGTCTGCCAGCGCACCGCCAATCAGTGAAAAGAAAATGACCGGCAAAATACGTGCCAGACCGATGCCACTCAGGGCAATAGGCTGATCGGTGAGCGTTCGAATGTGCCAGAACAATGCCCAGATTTGCATCTGTGTTCCGGCAATTGAAATTAACAGCCCCAACCAGAGAGAGAAAAAACGACGATGTTTGAGCGCAGGTGGAATGTGCATAGGTGTAATTCGCGAGCAGAATTAAGTGCCCCAATCGCGCAGGTAGAGAAAATCGTAACCGATCGTGCGATTACTCAGCTTTGCGATGGGCGGCAACATGCGCTTAAATTGATTGCGCCGAATGCGATCCATCACCTTTCGGACGAAGTCTTCGGCAAAGCCAGCCTCTACACATTCCTGCAGATGATAGCGAGCATCCACCAGCAAGTAGAGCAATTGATCCACTTCGGCGTAGGTAAAGCCGAGTTCGGCCTCGTCGGTTTGCCCGGCCCACAAATCGGCAGAGGGTGGCTTTTCTACAATCGGTGCCGGCACCCCTAAAGCGCGCCCCAGTTGCCGTACCTGAGTTTTATACAAATCGCCCAGCGGGTTGATCGCCGCGGCCGAATCCCCCCACAGGGTGGAATAGCCCAATAAAATTTCGGTCTTGTTGCTGGTGCCCACCACCAGGCCTTTGAAAGCCTCGGATTGATCGTAAAGCACAATCATGCGCGCGCGCGCCATCAGATTGCCCTTACGCACCTTCGACATTTGCGGATCACGCGCGATCAACGGCTCGACCATCGAGGTGATCTCAATCGTCTCACTGCAGACTCCA
>JBMFPJ010000188.1:0-4748 GCA_049969175.1 Anaerolineae bacterium
GGATTTACCGCTCCCGGCTCTCCAGCAATGAAGCATAGACATCCACGATGCGCGCGGCGATCTTCTCCCAGGCATAGGAAAGCGCATATTCAGCGGCACGCCGGCTCATCGTCTCGTGCAGATGCGAATCGCCGAGCAAAGCCGTCAGCTTCTGACACAAAAGTTCGGGGGCGCCATCTGGCACGGTAAAACCGGTTTCTCCATCCCGCACCAGATACGCCAACCCCCCCACCTGCGAGGCAATGACCGGCGTACCACAGGCCATTGCCTCCAGGGCAACCATGCCAAACGACTCGTAATGAGAAGGCACGACCACAACTTCGGCAGCCGAATAATAATAGGGCAAGGTGTCCTGGCTGCGTTTCCCCAAAAAGACCACCATCCCCCCCATGCACAGTTCATCACACAATTTTTGCAGACGAGCCATCTCCGCGCTCATTTCTTGCGGACTGACATCGGGCTCTCCGCCGATAATCGTCAGGTGCACCGGGCGCTTCAAATTCTGGACTTTGAGGCAGGACATCGCCCGAATCAGCGTATCCACCCCTTTGAGTGGTTCAATGCGCCCAACATAAAGCACCATGCGGTTTTCTGGCTTCAGGCCGACGAACTGCTTGGCCTCGTCGGCGGGAATGGGATAAAAATGGCGGACATCCACGCCCGGCGGAATGATCGAGATTTTGCGATGATCGGCGCGATAGAGAAAGCGCAGCTGGGTTTCTTCGGCTTTGGTAGCAGCAATCACGCGATCGGCACGGTGCAAGACGCGTTTTTCGCCCTCAATACGCACTTCGCTTTCGCGTTCTTCAGGAGAACGCGCCACCCGGTTTTTCATCTCCCCCAGCGTATGGAACATGTGCACAATAGGCGTCCCTCCCCAGGCATCTGAAAGTGCTTCGGCCGCCAACCCCGAAAGCCAGTAGTGGCTATGAATCAGGTCGTAATGAATCTCTTTCTGAAGCGCAAATTGACGAATCCCGGCCACAAATTCAGGCAGGTATTGGAGCAAATCTTGCTTTGGCAAGGGCACTTCTGGTCCGGCCGGCACATGCACCACTCGATTGCCATAACCGAGATCATGCAAAATGTGCGGCACATGCTCATCTTGCGAGCGGGTAAATACATCTACGTGAATCCCCATTCGTCCCAATTCACAGGTCAGGTCGCGGACATAGACGTTCATGCCGCCAGTATCTTTCCCGCCGAGCGTAGCCAGGGGGCAGGTATGGTAAGAAATCATAGCAATTCGCAACATAGGCATTTATTCTTATAGACGTCGTTCACCCTCAAAAACTTGCGAGTTTACGGGTTCTCCTGTATAATCCCCGCCGCTGCCACCTTAGCTCAGCAGGTAGAGCAGACGATTCGTAATCGTCCGGTCGTGGGTTCAAATCCCACAGGTGGCTCACCAGAGAACGGAGGCGGGCTAGCGCCCGTCTTTTTGATTCGCCACCTTCGAACACGGCAATTTTCCTGGGGAAAATTCGAAATCACATCGGGCGTTTGCGCTCTTTGCACATGAGTCATGTGGGGGCTGCCCTACGTGGACAGCCTTTCCAGGCTGACAAAGACAGGCCAGAAGGCCTGTCTTACAATCTGGCTGTTTCATGTGGTAGGAAGGCAGGCTGCACCTGCCAGGGGGGGGTGGCAGCGCACCAAGCGGTATTCTGACGGTGGAAGCATTTGTGCAAGACGGCCAATCTGCCGTTCCGCAGGCTGAAGTCCCATCACTCTTTTCGGGCTGGTGCGGCGGGATGGTGTCATTTCAGGCAGCCATGCTCTCGACCAGTGGTGGGAATAGCAGGAGGGTGATCAGCATCAGTGCAGTGTTCTGATTCAGGTGCAGGGGTTCAGCCAAAATCATCACCACAATCACTGCCCCGGCGCCGAGCAGCCAGAAGAGCCAGGCCTTGCGGTCACTGCCCCAGCGTTTTGCCATCCAGGCGGCACCCAGCCCATTGCCCAACATCAGGCCGAACGCCAGGCCGGTCACGCCCAGTGCCAGGTCACGCATTTCGCCGCCGAGGGCACGTCCGGTCAGTAAGCCCACGGCATAGCCCACCGCACCAAACAGAATCGCACCGCCCAACGCGCCCAAGAAGATCATAAAACGAGATTTCATCAAAGTTCCTCCTTCGTGGAAATGAATGTTTGGCTCTTTGGAAACTTTAACCCTATTTTTCATCATCGGTTGCAATTACCCATCTCTTTGCTATAATACCTTCCATGCTCACTTTCCTGCGACAGTGGTTTGTTGTCAATCATCCATTGATTTTGTTTGTTTACCGGCAAACATTTTTTATCGCCGGCCTGGCCATTGCTTTGCAATCACGGAAACATTCCCGCCCCCCTGGATCCATGCTCCTTTCCCAGTTTCACAGGCACGAAGGCACCCACGCAGGTAGGTGAAAATGGTTAAATCCAGTTGAGAGTTATCCCCCAGAAATAGATGCGTATTTCCCGGCAGCGTAAGCAAGCGCTCTGGCAAGGTCTTGAAGATCATTGCTGGCAAGAGCCGCATGCAGCAAAGAAAGTTGGCTTTGTAAGGCTTCGAGGGCAGTCAGCACGTTTTCGCGGTTGGTTTGCAAAACGCTGAGCATCATACTCGCCGGTGTGCCGGCCAGGCGAGCCGTGGAGCGAAACCCTGGCCCGGCGAAAGGCACGGCCTCTGGCGGTGTGGCCAGGACAAGCGCCGTTGCCAGCAAAAAAGGTAGATGGCTGGTCGCGGCAAAGTAATGATCGTGAAGTGCGGCATCGAGAATCACTTCGCGAGCGCCAATGACAGCAATCACCTGCCGCGCGGCGAGGAGCGCTCGCTCCCCCGTGCGCGGCAGTGGAGTCAAAATGAACGGAGCGGCCTGATACAGCCCTGGATCGGCGTGTTGCAGGCCGAGGGTTTCTTTGCCGCAGATAGGATGTCCACCCAAGGGGTCAAAGCGTTCGGGCAGGATTGCCATTTTTTCCACGATCACGCTTTTCGTCGAGCCGAGATCGAGGACAATGCAGGGGTTGGGCATCAGGCGAGGGAGGTCATCCAGCAGGGTCAAGATCGCGGAGACGGGGGTGGCCAGAATAACGAGATCGGCTTGGGGCAAGAGTTTGACGGGATCGCTTTCAGCGTAATCCACGATCTTTTGGCGGCGAGCCAGCGCGAGGGCGGTCGGATCCGTTTCGATTCCCAGGAGCGCGGCACAATGACCGCGCAAGGCCAGCGCTAGCGATCCGCCCATCAGGCCTAATCCTACAATGGCTACGCGGGCATGGGAGAGGGAGAAAAAGTCGGGTTCCATGGTCAGGAGGCGGCAGGGGTGGGGATGGCCAGACGGCGACCCAACACCTCGGCGATTTGAGCAACCTGGCGAACCAATTCGGCAAATTTTTCGGGTCGCAGGGATTGTTTGCCATCGGAGAGAGCATGGGCAGGGTCTGGGTGGACTTCGATGATCAGACCGTCGGCGCCAGCGGCGATGGCGGCGCGGGCAATGGCGGTTACGTAGGCGGCATGGCCGGTGGAGTGACTGGGGTCGAGGATGACTGGGAGGTGGGTAAGGGCTTTGAGGACTGGGATAGCGTTGATGTCGGTGGTGTTGCGGGTGGCAGTTTCGTAAGTACGGATGCCGCGTTCGCACAGGATGACTCGCGAATTGCCGCCACTGAGGATGTATTCGGCGGACATGAGCAACTCTTCAATGGTAGCAGAAAGGCCACGCTTGAGCAGAGCGGGGGTACGCGTTTCTCCAATGGCACGCAAGAGGTTGTAGTTTTGCATGTTGCGCGCTCCAATTTGAAGAACATCGACATAGCGAGTCATCAGCTCCAATTGGGTTTGCGACATAACCTCAACAACGATGGGTAAGCCGGTTTGTTGTCGGGCTTCAGCGAGGTATTCCAATCCTTCTTCACCCAGTCCTTGAAAGGAATAGGGCGAGGTGCGCGGTTTGAAAACACCACCGCGCAGGGCACAAGCGCCTGCTTCTTTGACAGCCTGAGCCGTTTCAAGAATTTGTGCGCGACTTTCGACCGAGCATGGGCCGGCGATAATGGCAATTTCATCGCCGCCAATGGTAAAGCCATCGAGTGGAAAAATGCTATTTTGAGGATGAAACTGGCGGGAGGCGAGTTTGTAGGGTTGGGTAATGCGTTGCACGGATTCCACTCCATCCAGGCCCTCGAAGATTTCAGTGGGCAGGTTGTGCGTCTCCCCAATGGCACCGATGACCGTGGCCTCCACGCCCTGGGAAAGGTGCGGGGTCAGACCGGCGTTTTTGATGTGTTCGATGACATGGTCCACTTCCTGGGGGGTAGCGTTGGGTTTCATGATGATCATCATACAGACCTCCGAAAAATGATTGGGAAAAATTCACGGCAAACGGGAATTGAAATCTTATTGTCAACAAAGCCCACTATTGGGCAGCAACCAGATCAGGGCGAAGAAGAGTGGCCGAGCGCAAATACACATGCTGAATCTCATGTTGAGGGCGAGTGGTATTCCAGTGAAGCAGGACACGGATGACGCGCGGCAGGCTGCCCGGAACCGGAATTTCGCGAGCGCACAGCATGGGTACCTGGCTCCATCCCATCTCGCGCGCAGCCTGGGCAGGGAAGGTGGAATTCAAATCGGGCGTGACGGTGAAAATGACGCTGGCAATATCTTCCGGGCACATGCCTGCATTGGCCTGTAATATGGCCTGGAGCAATTCGCGCGTGGCATCCAGGATGAGATTCGGCTGGTCGGCTGCAACGGTGGT
>JBMFPJ010000189.1:0-4743 GCA_049969175.1 Anaerolineae bacterium
CTCTTGCGTCATTTGGGCGATCTCTTGCAAGCGGGCAACCTGCTCTTCGTAGAGCTTCTCAATCTCGTTGGCGCGGCGATCCACCGCCGATTGACGTTTGTTGAGCGCCTGCTCACGTTGTTCCAGGCGGTCAGCGCGGCTATCCAGCTCGGAGCGGCGCTTGTCGAGGCGCTCGGCCTCGCGTCCCAGCTCGATGCGACGCTCTTTGATCTCGGCCTCGGCAGCCTGCACAATCTTCACCGCATTTTCGCGCGCCTGCGTTTCGATCAGTCGGGCCTGTTCATTAGCAATTTTCAAGATACTATCAGCGGTTTCCTGTTGATCGCGGAGATTTTTTTCAACCTGGTAGCGGTGGAAGAAATATCCTGCCGCTACCCCGATCACCAGGGCCAGAAAGTCAATGATTAAATTCAATGGGCTCATAAGTTTTCCTCATCGTCCAGTGTAGTGTGATCTCCGTGGGTCTGGCTCCAGATTTGACGAACGGTGGGGGCGATCACGGAGTAGGGGAAGCCGCGACGGGCGAGGAACTCGCTCAATTTTTGGCGAAATTCGTTCCATTCCAGACCTCGAAGCCGGGATGCCCGTTTCCGGGCCGCTTCGCAGGCCAGGGCCTCCTCGTCCACCCCCTCCAGGGCAGAGCGGGTGGCCTCTTCTGAGAGCCCTTTCTGGCGGAGTTCCACAGCCAGCATCCGGCGGCTACGTGGGCGAAAGGTACTGCGATTTTCCACCCACGCCTGGGCAAAACGATTGTCATCTGCAAGCCGATCCTGGCGAAGCCGCTCCAGCGTCTCTTCGATGATGGCTTCGGGGAAATCGTGCTTGCGCAAATTTTGACGAATTTCAGCCTCAGAGCGGGCACGATAACTCAAAAAGAGCATGGCCTGTTGATAGGCACGTTCGCGTTGCTCCGCGGCTTGCAACGACTGGATCTTTTCTTCACTCAGTTCCTGACCCACTCTCAGCCAGGCAGCCACAATGCGACTCAACCCGAAGGCAAACTCCCCATCCAGGTAAATATTGACCCGTTGGGGGTTCCTTGCCTGTGCTTCAATGGCGGTGATTTTTTTAAGATTTGCCATTGTTTATCGCATGTTTGCCAATTTTTAAAGCGACACAGCCGAAGGCCGCGTGCAGGGCCTCGGCTGTGCAAACAGGTCTGGGATGAGAGAAACCGCTTACTTGTCTCGCCTGAAGCGGAAAAATATGCAGGTAAACGAAGATACGCGACGCTTCAGGTCACGCCATGAGAAAATCTCGGTACAGGAGTGAATTGTTCGGGTTGATCGCCCGCAGGAAATCGGGCGGTTGACTTCCAAAATCTCCTGAAGCCAGGATATTCGTACAGGTTCCAGAGTCCGTTAGCAAGCCAGGCCGCTCATGCGGCGGAAATTTTCAATCAATCCTCGCGGATTTGGCTAATTATACATTAAATTTTTTAACCTGCACAACTTTTTTCTACCCACGGTGTGATAACTTTTGAGGGTTGGCAGGTATCGTGCCTAATTCGTGACAAATAGAACTAGTGAATTCGTTTTATTTGTGTCATAATTCAGGGCGCGTACCCTATATGACTATTCACAGGAGGTTGTATGGCTAAGATTACTCGCGAGGACGCACTGGAATATCACCGTCTCAAAGGGAAGCCGGGCAAAATCGCCATTGTACCCACCAAGCCGATGGATACCCAACGCGATTTAAGCCTGGCCTATAGCCCTGGCGTGGCGGAACCAGTCTTGGAAATCGAAAAAGACCCTTCTCTGGCCTATGAATACACTTCAAAAGGCAATCTGGTTGCCGTGGTTTCCAATGGGACGGCCATTTTAGGGCTGGGCGATCGCGGTGCCCTGGCATCCAAGCCAGTGATGGAGGGCAAAGGCGTCCTCTTCAAAAAATTCGCTGATGTCGATGTCTTCGACATCGAAGTCAACACGCACGATCCGGATGAGATCATTCGTGTGGTGGCCGCCATTGCCCCCACGTTTGGCGGCATCAACCTGGAAGATATTAAAGCCCCAGAGTGCTTCTACATCGAAGAAGAACTCAAGAAAATGCTGGATATTCCCGTCTTCCATGATGATCAACATGGCACGGCGATCATTTCTTCGGCGGCGCTGGCCAACGCACTGCAATTGGTCGGAAAACGCCACGATGAAATTCGAATCGTCATCTCGGGAGCGGGGGCTTCTGCCATTTCCTGTGCCGAGCTGGCCATTCGTTGGGGCGTGAAGCGAGAAAACATCATGCTGGTCGATTCCAAAGGCGTCGTTCACAGCGGTCGCAGCGACCTGAACAAATACAAACAGCGCTTCGCTATCGAGACGGATGCCCGCACCCTGGCCGATGCGATTCGCGGCGCGGACGTGTTCTACGGCCTCTCGGTGGCCAATGTGTTGACTCCTGAAATGGTTAAGTCGATGGCCGAGGACCCGATTATCTTCGCCATGGCCAATCCCGACCCTGAGATTCGCCCCGAACTGGCGAAAGAGGCCCGCCCGGATGTGATCATTGCTACCGGCCGCTCGGATTACCCCAATCAGGTTAACAACGTGTTGGGCTTCCCCTTCATCTTCCGCGGCGCGCTGGACGTACGGGCGCGGGCGATCAACGAAGAAATGAAGTTCGCCGCCTCCCAGGCGCTGGCTGCCCTGGCAAAAGAAGATGTGCCCGATTCGGTCCTGCGCGCCTATGGGCTGGAGAGCCTGAAATTCGGTCGTGAATACATCATCCCCAAGCCACTTGACCCGCGCGTGTTGCTGTGGGAGGCACCTGCTGTGGCCGAAATGGCAATGAAAACCGGTGTGGCGCGCAAGATGATTGACATTGAGGAATATCGCGAGCAACTGGCCTATCGCCAGGGACGTGGCGAGCAGGTACGCTACTACTTCCAGAACAAAGCGCGCTCCTCGGGTGGCAAGAAGCGGGTGGTCTTTGCTGAAGGCGAGGAATCCAAGATCCTCCGCGCCGCCTACCAGATCAGCGAAGAGAAGATCGGCATGCCGATCTTGATCGGTCGCCCCGAAGTTATTCAGAAAAAGGTCGAAGAATTGGGCTTGCCTTGCTGCCCGGAGATCGTCGATCCGTTCCACTTCAGCAAAGTCGAAGAGTATGCAAAAGCCTATTTTGATCTACGCAAGCGCAAGGGCGTGACCATGGCAGACGCGCTCAAGAAGATACGTGAGCCGAACATCCTGGGGCCAATGATGGTCAAAATGGGCGACGCGGATGCCTTCGTTTCTGGGCTTACCTATGATTACCCCGAAGTGATTCGCCCGGCGTTGCAGATTCACCACACGGCCCCCGGCGTCACGCGTGCTGCGGGCGTTTACATCATGATCGTGGAAGATCGCGTTTATCTGTTCACCGATGCCACGGTCAACATTGAGCCGACCGCCGAGGACCTGGCGGAGATCGCTTGCTTGGCGGCCAATTTTGCCAGGCAATTGGATATTGATCCGCGAGTGGCTTTCCTCTCGTTCTCTAACTTTGGCTCCACGCCGCATCCGCTGTCGGAAAAGGTACGCAAGGCGGTGGAGATTGCCAAAGAGCGCTGCCCCGATTTTGTTTACGATGGTGAGATGCAGGCCGATACCGCGGTTTCGCCGGAGATTATCGAAGAGCGTTATCCGTTCAGCGCGGTCAAGGATGCCAATGTGCTGGTCTTCCCCTCGCTGGAATCAGCGAACATTGCCTACAAGTTGCTGGCTCGCCTGGGCAAGGCCAAGGCCATTGGGCCGATCTTGCTGGGAATGGGCGCTCCCATTCACGTGCTGCAAACCGGTGACGATGTCAATACGATTGTGCAAATTGCCTCTGTCGCCGTTATGGATGCCATGCAGCGAGAGAACGCGGCTGCTAAAAAATAATCGTTTGCATGGTGGTTGAACGATATTGCCCTCAATCCGTTGGCTGATTGAGGGCAATTCTTTTCTAAGGGCTACAGCAGAGAGAGATTTATTCCTGCCACTCCAGTTCAAAGTCGCCAATGGAAACGGTGTCACCTTCCTGCACGCCGGCCTGACGCAGGGCTTCGTCCACGCCCAGTTTTTCCATCAACTTTTGGAAACGACGCACCGAGCCATCATGCTCCCAATAGGTCATACTGGCGGCGCGCTCAATGGCGGCTCCGCTAATACGCCATTCATTAGCACCTTCGCGAATGATTTCAAACTGGCGTTCATCGGCCTGTGGACGGTAAACTGGCATCGGGGCTTCCAGCTCTTCCAGCGGAGGGGTTTCAGCCAGTTTTTGGGCGGCTTTGAGCAGTAATTCGCGGGTGTTGGTGCGTGCCAGCGCCGAGACGGGCAAGAGCTCGATTTTGCGTTTTTTCATTTCTTTTTGTAGCGCTGGGAAGCGTTCCTGTACTTCGGGCTGGTCAATTTTGTTGAGGGCGACAACTTGTGGTTTGCGCGCCAGGTGGGGGTCGAAGAGCGCCAGTTCGGAATTGATCTGACTGAAATCGGCCAGCGGATCAAGGGAGAGGCCATCCAGTAAGTGAATCAATACCCGCGTGCGCTGGATGTGACGCAAAAAGTCATGTCCCAGGCCGGCTCCGCTATGCGCTCCTTCGATCAAACCGGGGATGTCGGCCAGGACGAGGGTGGTTTCCTCGTCAATTTTGGCCACGCCCAGGTTCGGCTCAAGAGTGGTGAACGGATAGGGGGCAATTTTCGGTCGGGCGTTGGTGAGAGCCGCCAGCAGGGTGGATTTGCCCGCGTTGGGGACGCCGATCAGCCCAATGTC
>JBMFPJ010000190.1:0-4720 GCA_049969175.1 Anaerolineae bacterium
GAACCATACCTCGCAGGCGACCCCAGACAATAACATTGCCTTCGGCGATGATCTCCGCTCCAGGGTGGACATCACCCAAAACGACCACGTGACCGGGGAATTCGATGCGTATGCCAGAACGCAGCGTTTTGTTGATGAAGAGGGCGGTCTCATCGCCCAAATCTTGAAGCGCGAAGGGGCGCTGGTCTTCAGGGCGGGGCCGGGAAATGCGAGTGGCCAGCCCGAGCAATTGGGCGGTTTTCTCGGTGGTGGGCGATTCGCTCAAGACTGCCCATAAGGAGATGCCTCGCTCTGAGAGACGGTCGCGCAAGTCGGCCAATTCGTTGACGTGTAAAGCCTGGGTGCCCACATCCAGCGCCAACCGCGCCCCGCGGAAGAATGACTGTCGCCCGTCAATGTGGGTCAACAGCGTCGTTCGTTGAGTCTCCCAATCGGCGCTGCCCAGCGTGACCAGCAGGCCATCTCTTACACCTTTGATTTGAAGGAGGGAAGGTGGTTCGTCCATGGCTTTATCGGGCCTGTCGGTGACTGAATAGATTATAAACTGAAAATGGTCGCAAGCACCCGACCTTGTTATCGAACTGCAATTCCTTGAGCCTGATCAATAGATTTGAGTTCAAAATAGGCTTTGATCACTCGGGCTACAACGGGAGCAGCCACACTGGCACCTTCACCACCATTATAGGCAAATGCGACAACGACAATTTCCGGATCGTCATAAGGTGCAAAAGCCACCGTCCAGGAATGGGTGGGCCAGGAACCGAATTGACAGCGGTTGGCTTTACGAGCGACATCATCGCAATACTCGGCGGTTCCGGTCTTGCCCGCGACGGCGATAGTGGTCAAAGGAACTTCTTCGGTAAACACGCGGTGCAATGTCCCGCTGGGGTCGGTCACAGCCAGGCGCATACCCTGGCGGACGACGTCAATCGTGGTGGGGTTAACTGCTTTGGTCTCGCCAGTTTCAGCACAATAGCCAGCCTCACAATTAAAGACCTTGATCAGTTTGTCCACGGTGATATCCCATTTCAGGTTCGGGGTGAACGGTGAAATCTGGTAGCTACCCTCTGTTGGTTTTTCAGAGATGGTAAAGTCGTTGGGATTGAACCATAGTTGCCGAACATTCCCCTCCCCATCGGTAACCTGGCGGATGATGGTGGGCTGCATGAGCTTGCCATAGTTCGCAAGCGTCGCTGCGGACATCAAAACCTGCAAGGGTGTCGCCAGGACATAGCCCTGTCCCACGCTGGCAATGTAGGTATCGCCGGTGGACCAGTTCTCGCCGGTGTTGATGCGTTTCCATTGCGGGGAGGGAATCAGGCCATCGGCTTCCCCAAGCAACTCAATCCCGGAACGCTGATCATAACCCAAGGCGCGGGCATATTCACGCAGACGAAAGATGCCCAGCCCTTCGGGAATCTCATTTTCAAAGCCGCCGCCCAGCTTGTAAAAGCAAACATTGCTGGAATAAGCAATACAATGCAGAAAATCAATGCGGCCAAAGCCCTCCGGCCGTTTATCGGCAATCCAATCTACAAATGGACGGACATTTTTGCCCGGAATACAAGGGTCATTCGGCGAGAACTTTTCGCACAAATTCAGTTGGCCGGGGGCTTCGATAATTTTATCCAGGGTGACCACGCCCTCGTTATAAGCGCCCGTGGCTGTGGAAAGCTTGAACACCGAGCCGGGGGGAAATTCAGCAGAGATGGCATTGTTCAGCAGGGGATGGCGTGGGTCTTCACTCAGTTGCTGGTAGTAATAAGCGGGGATGAAACGCGCCATGCGATTGTTCTCATAAGTCGGGTAAGAAACCATAGCGAGGATCTCGCCGGTTTTGGGGTTCATGGCAATCACCACCCCGCTCGAAATGCGGAGGGTATTGAGGCGCTTGTTCCAGTAATTGATTTCAAACAACAAGGAAGCTTCTGCTGCGGCCTGCAGACGCGTGTCAATGGTAAGGGTCACGTTATTCCCTGGCACCGGCGGGATGAGCGATTGTAAATTGCGCAATTCTTTTCCGGCCACATCCACCTGAACCACCCTTCGGCCATTGCGCCCAGCAAGGATATCCTGCATGGAGGCTTCGATCCCAGAATAACCGATCTTGTCGCGGTTAGGCACAAAGCCGCGGCTGGTATAAAATTTTTCTTCAGCCGCGGGGATCGGGCCAAGAAAGCCCACTACCGCGGCAGTCAATGAGCCGGTCGGATAATCGCGTACCGGCTCGATTTCGATAGAAACACCGGGTAAATCCATGGCCTTCTCGCGAAGGATTCGCGCCACTGCCTCGCTGACATTGCATTTAATTTTGACCGGGCTATAAGGGGCAAGTGAATCGCCCAATTCAACCAATTGGGCAATGCCGGGGCCTTCCACACACGGGGAGAAGAGTTTGGCCTCCTCCACCGTCCCTTTGGAGACGGGGATGCCGGTCAGGTCTGAAACGACGCGATAAATCCGTTGGACATCGGCATCATCATCGGGCAAATCCGCCGGCGTGATGACGACATTGTAGGAGCCGATATTCCTGGCCAAAATATAGCCATTGCGATCATAAATGATGCCGCGCGGCGCCTGGATACTCACCACTTTGGTGTAATTTTCCACCGCCTGATCCAACCAATCGGTACGCGTCAGAACCTGTAAGACGACCAAACGCCCCAGCAGGGCAATTAGCGCCAGGAAAATTACCCCATAAACCAGGATAAAGCGCCACGTTTCAAAATGTGCGGAACGGGGGAATTGTGACGTGCTCATACGATCTCCTCGGGGGGATCCACCCATTGAGCCAGGTCGCGCATCATGGCATAGACAGGAATGGCCAAAAACATGTTAAGCAACAACGCCGGCAGAGTCACCGCTCCGATGGCATCGCTCAATGAGACGGAAATTCCCTCAACTCGTAAAACCAGGTAAGTAAGGATATGCAAAAATAAATGTCACCGCAAACATTGCCAGTAAGGGGGCTTCCCAAACACGCCGACGCAAGGTCTGAGCGATCAAAACCACTGCAAAGTAGCTCAGAATGGTCACCGGCCAGGGAAGATGTGAGATAAAGCCAACCAAAATGCTGGCGACAAACGCCCATTGCCAGCCAAACCAATGACGTGCCTGCAAAGCCCACGCAGCCAGCATCAGCAGGATCAGATCGGCGTGACCGGAAAGCAAGGTCATTCGACCGATCACTGCGGATTGCAAGATAACTGCAAAACCGAGCAGTGGAAAAGCGATCAGATTTCGCATGGCAAATCAGGGAACAGGGGTAGGAATGAGTGGAGAAATATCCACCGGGCGGAAATTGGTAATGACCAAGACAATGGAAAGGCGGGTAAAATCTACGGCAGGTTGAACGGTAGCCTTCTGAAAGAGCTCAAAATCCAGCTTGCGGGTAGCAATCACCTGGCCGACGATTAAATCAGGAGGAAAACCGCCACCCAGCCCCGAGGTCAGGATGAGATCGCCCGGCTCGACGTGGGCATCTTGTGAGATCATATCCAGGGTGATGTCGCCGGTCACCGAGCCGAGCAAGATCGCATCGGTATTGGCATTTTGCAAATGGACATTGACGGTAGATGCCGGATCGGTGATCAACTGGACGCGCGCGGCATCGGCGATGACGGCATCCACACGACCGACCAGACCCTGGTTGGTCACCACCGGCATGCCGCGACGGATTCCGTCGTTGGAGCCGCGATTAATCACCACGTAGCGGAGAAAGGGACCGGGGTCCTGACCAATGACCGAGGCGGCTTTGAAAAAAGTGCCTTGCGGCGCGATGCGAGAGAAGTCTACCAGGGCAGCCAGGATTTCCGTTTCCCGGACACGCTGTTGCAGTTCAATCACCTGGGCTTGTAGCTGAGAAAGCTGGGCTTCCAATTCAGCGTTTCGGGCGCGCAACGAAACGACGTCGCGCGGCGCGGTGAGAAAATCTTGCAATCCTTGAATGCGAGAGGCCACCCAGGCCTGGGCATTCACCAGCATGCTGGTGAAACGATTGGAAGCCGCGCCAAAATAGCCACCCAGCGCCAGCAACAAAATCCCCCCTACTACTAAGAAAATGATCGTTGTTTGCAAAGTTCGAGAAAACACGTCTTTCATTGTACTACAAGTAAACTGTTACAAGACAACTCCGGCGAGTTGCCCTGCCAGCTACGCTTCGTGGCGTGTGCTGCCACGTTCCAGACCCACCAGATAGCGGCTCAGGTGTTCAAAGTCATCAAAAACCATGGCCGCGCCGCGCACCACGCAGGTGAGCGGATCTTCGGCGACCCACACACGCAGGTGGAGTTCGTCGCTCAGTCGTTCTGCCAGGCCTTGCAGCAGGGCACCGCCACCCGCAAGACAAATGCCCACATCCATTAAATCTGCCACAATTTCTGGGGGCACTTCATCCAGGACATCGCGGATGGTATCCAAAATGACCTGCACTGAGCCATTGAGGGCTTCGCGTATTTCAATCGAGGAAACCTCAATAGATTCGGGCAAGCCGGTGACCAGGTTGCGGCCGCGCACTTCCATGGTTTTTTCTGGCTGAAGCGGGTAAGCCGAGCCAATTTGCCATTTGACCTGTTCAGCGATGCCTTCTCCCACCAGCAGGTTGTACTTGTTGCGCAGGTATTGAACAATATCCTGATCCATCTCATCACCAGCTACGCGCAAGGAACGCGAGAGCACCACCCCACTGGTGGAAAGCACTGCGACCTCGGTGGTGCCGCCG
>JBMFPJ010000191.1:0-4695 GCA_049969175.1 Anaerolineae bacterium
AGGTAATTTCATCCCGTTTTTCTTCAGAATCAGTGTTCATCCGTGTTCATCTATGTAAACCCCGATTTATAAAACACGCTCTTTGAGAAATTCGCGAAATTCGATGCAAATATAATCATCCCGCCGGCCAACCTTTTTCCAGCCGATAGCGTTGACGAAATTCATCCAGGCAGATCAGATTATCTCCTTCTTGCACATACCAGTGCTCCCAGCCATTGCAGGGAGCCCCCCGCATGTAATGGCTGCCTACTTTGTGGATGCTTCCTTCAAAGCCATCGGGCGCCAGCAAGTGGCCATTGGGCTTGATGACGGCAAAGCGGGAAAGATCGCGGGCAAAAAACAATTTCTGGCCGGGCTGTAACAGTCCGTTTTCGATGAGGGCCGAAAACTCCACCCGCGGTGCGGCTTTTTTGGGGGAACGCGCATCAAAGACCTGCACATCAAACATCTCCGGCTGAACCGCATCAATTCTCTGGCGGGCGATTCGAATGTAGCGCTCTTCGCGCTCAATGCCCATCCAGTGACGATGTAAACGTCGGGCAACCACGCCCGTTGTGCCGCTGCCAAAGAACGGATCGAGAACGACATCGCCTGGATTGCTGGAGGCCAGGATCACGCGATAGAGCAACGCCTCCGGCTTTTGCGTGGAATGCCCCTTGTCACCGTTTTCGCTGCGTATCCGTTCGGCGCCGGTAGCCAGCGAAAGCAACCACCAATCAGAGCGCATTTGCTTTTCATCGTTCAGTCCCTTCATGGCATGGTAGTTGAAGGTGTATTTTGCACCTTTGCCCGTGCTGGCCCAAATCAAGGTCTCGTGCGCATTGGTGAAACGTACCCCGCGAAAATTGGGCATGGGATTGCTCTTGATCCAGATCACGTCGTTCAAAATCCAAAAGCCCAGGTCTTGCAGGATCGTGCCAACCCGAAAAATGTTGTGATAGGTGCCAATCACCCAAATGGTCCCAGTGGGCTTGAGCACGCGTTTGCAGGCCAGTAACCAGGCGCGAGTGAAGGCATCATACTCGGCGAATGACTCGAAGCGATCCCAAGCGTCATCTACCGCGTCCACGCGGCTCATGTCCGGGCGGTGCAGATCATTCCGCAGCTGCAAGTTATACGGCGGATCGGCAAAGATCAGGTCAATGGATTTTTCGGGCAACGAGTTCAAAATCTCAACGCAGTCGCCTTGCACAATCTGGTCCAGTGGCAGCTCCATGAGCAGGCATCCCATTCACGATTTGCCAATTGCTAAAGTTTCGCGAACCGACTCACCACCTTCGCCGCCGCCGGCGGGCGATCCATGGCGCCGCCCTGGTGGATGAAGATCGGCGTGCCTTCCTGCGCATACGCCAACTCCACATACGCCTGACCGGTGATGAAGCGCGCGCTGTCAATGGCGCAACTCGTCACCCAGCCGATGCGCTCGCCCTGGGCGTTGACCACTGGATCGCCGTTGTGCGCCATGCGGGTACGCTGCTCATCGAAGGTAAAGCGCACCACCACCCCCTTGCGCTCCTTCTCGCGCGCCAGATACGCCTCGCGCCCGATGAACCACGGCTTATACACCTTCACATACGAGCCAAAGCCGCCTTCCGCCACGCCCAAATCGCGCTCACCAAACTTGCCGGAGCCAAGCCCCATCTCGTGACCATAGAGCGGCAGCCCCGCCTCCGTGCGCAGCGAATCGCGCGCCCCCAAACCGACGGGCTTCACGCCGAACGGCTCGCCCGCCTTCAGAATCGCGTTCCAAAACTCCACGGCGCGGTCAGGGTGGACGAACAACTCAAACGCCATCTTCTCGCCTGTGTACCCCGTGCGCGAGACGATCAAATCAAATCCGCCGACCACCGCATCGCACAACTCGGTTCTGCGTAACTTCATAATTCGTAACTTCGTATCCTCATCCACCCCCATCGCCAGCAACACATCTCTCGAACGCGGACCTTGAAGCGCAATATCCACCCGCATATCGTCGCCCGCCTTCGGGTCGCGCAGGTTGCGGATCTCCGCCTCGTAGCCATACGTGCGCGCCCACGGCTTGCGGTTGTCAATCCGCACCTTGCCGTCGCGCACCGCCTCGAACCACGCCCGATCCTTATCATCGTTCGAAGCATTCACCACCACCAGATACTTATCCCAGGCGCGGCGATAGACCAACGTGTCGTCAATCACATCCGCATCGGGCGTCAGGAAGTGCGTATACAGGCTCTCGCCCGGCTCCAGCCCGCCGCAGTCATTCCCGCAAATCGCATCCAGGAACGACGCCGCGTCCGCCCCGCGCACCTCGTACACGCCCATGTGGCTCACATCGAACAGTCCCGCCGCCTGACGCGTCGCCAGATGTTCCTCATAAATGGACGTGTACACCACCGGCATCTCCCAGCCGGCAAACGGGACCATCCTGCCGCCGAGGTCGCGATGGACCTGATTCAAGCGGGTCTTTTTGAGTTCCCCTTCGGTCTCCACCCACTCAAAGGGCGGCTTCCCGCTCGCTGCGCTCGGGGACGACGGCGCCTCTTTCTGGACCTTGAGCGGGTCGCCGATAAACCAGGGTTTCTCCTCCCCCTGTCTCTCTCTCTCTGCGGGAGAGGGTTGGGGTGAGGGCAGTTTCTTCTTGCTATCCAGCACCACGAACGGACCCGGCATCCTCATCGCGTCGAAATCCTTCTCCCCATCGAGGCGGAGCGACACATACCCATCCGACAGGTCTCTCAGCCAGGTGCCGACCACCCCCGCCTTCGCCGCCGGCACTTGCAGGTAATACGTGAAATCATCCGCCTTGCTCAGCACCCCTTTGACCGTGCCTTTCGGCGTGGCAATCGAGGTCGCCTGACTTTGCCCCTTCTTCAGCGCCGAGAGATCGGACGATACGGCGTAATCCAGCATCTGGCGCACGCGCGGTCCCTGCAACTCAAAGACGGCGCTCGCCCCACCGTCCACGGTCTTCGGTCTATCGTCAATGTAGTAGAAATGCGGATACCCATGCGGCTTGTACTTGAAGTCAATCCCGGCGCTCTCCGCCAGTTTGCGAACCTTCAAGCGCGCATCGTTCAAGGTGTTGAAATCCAACTTAGCGCGGCGGACGCGTCCCTGTCGCGGCGTATCCACCGAATGCGGCGCGCAGGCGAATAACACGTCGGCGATGATGTCCGCCAGCGCGCGGGACTTTTTCTCGTCGAAGCCGCGCTGCGTGATCCACGGCGTGCCGAGGCGGATTCCGCTGGGGTCAATGGAATTCTTGTCGCCGGGGATGGTGTTGCGGTTGACGACGATGCCCACGATGTCGAGAATACGAGCCGCCTGATCGCCGCTCAGCGAGGTGCCGTCCTCTCCCTTGATCGTCCTGCAATCCACGTTCAACATGTGACAGTCCGTTCCCCCAAACGGAATCCGCAAGCCGCGCTTCTGGAACTGGTCCGCCATCGCCTTCGCGTTCTTGATGGTTTGCTCTTGCAGTTTCTTGAACTGTTTGGTCTGCGCCAGTTTGAAGGTCAGGGCAAGGGCGGCGAAGACGTTGACGTGCGGTCCGCCCTGCTCGCCGGGGAAGACGGCTTTGTCGAGTTTCTTCGCGATGTCGGGATAGGTGGTCAGCAGCACCGCCCCGCGCGGACCATCCAGGCTCTTGTGGGTGGTGGACATGACCACGTGAGCGTAGCCGATGGGCGAGGGGACGACGCCCGCCGCCACCAGCCCGCCGATGTGTGAAATATCCGCCAGGAAGTACGCCCCGACTTCATCGGCGATCTCGCGGAACTTCTTCCAATCGGGCACCCACGAGTAGGAGGAGTAGCCCGCGATGATGAGTTTGGGTTTGTGCTCCAGCGCCAGGGCGCGGATGGCGTCGTAATCGAGGCGTTCGTTCGCGTCCACGGTGTAATGCACCGCCTTGAACCATTTGCCGCTGCGATTCACCGACGACCCGTGCGAAAGATGTCCGCCGTGCAGCAGGTTGAGTCCCATGATGGTTTCGCCGAGCGGAATCAATGCCTGATAGACGGCGTTATTGGCGGGCGCGCCGGAAAGCGCCTGCACGTTGACGTAAATCTGGTCGGCGGTGTAGCCGTTGGCGGCGAAGGCTTCCGCGGCGCGCCGCCGCGCCAGCGCTTCGACGAGGTCGGCATATTCCACGCCCTTGTAATAGCGCGGGTCGGAGTAACGGCGGTAATGCGCCAGACGCGCCGGATAGTCGAGAATCTCTTCTTCGGACATCCAGCGCGTCTCTTCATCGGGGTAGCCTTCGGCGTAGATGTTTTGAAAGGCGGAAGCCAGCGCCTCGCGCACCGCCAGCGGCGCGGTCGATTCGCTGGGGATGAGGATCAACTTGCGGGCCTGGCGCTCGGCTTCCAGTTGGGTCAGTTCGAACACGGCCGGGTCAAGTTCAGCCAGTTTACCGCGGAATAAAAAGTCGGACATAGTTGGTCTCCTGGTCGGGTCAAATGGTTGTAGCGCGGAATTTATTCCGCAACCTGAAGCGACATGAATATCCAAAATCTGCGCGATTGTGATAGTGTTTCAAGAATCATCTATCCACCGCTAATTTTACTCGCTTCACTACCGATTTTTATTGCGATTTCTTTCTGCAAGGGGCGTGCCAATGGTTGGTTTCAGCGGCAGCGGCGGGGCGGGCGAGACACCTTCGCCCAAAAACTACTTCGCTGGCTCGGGGCGCATCCCCTGAAGCGGCGAAGCCGCTGC
>JBMFPJ010000192.1:0-4669 GCA_049969175.1 Anaerolineae bacterium
CTGGGACAGGCCGCCGCCGACCCCGCCATGCGCCTGGTCTATCGCGATCCGCAAGCAGCGGTGTTTGAGATCGTGCCGTAAAAGCCCTCTCAAACAAGGTGCTACAGGCTTTTCCCCCATTTAAACCAATGCTTCCCGGCACTACATTCCGCAGGATCACCCGCCGTAGTACGCCTGAGAGCCGCTTCAAGCGCCAGGGCTGGCTAGTTGGTGGCGTCACGGGCCGTGTCCTGTTTTCTACCCGCGATGGCGGACAAACCTGGCAGGCGCTGGAACTGGCCGAAAACACCTCCCCGCATTTACCGATTTTTACTGGAGATCGGAGCCATTTGCCGCTGCTTGAAAATGAGCCGGATTCTGCCTCCCTGGCCGTTTTCTCCGCCGATTCAAGCGCTTCAGCCTGGACTTTGACCGGTCGCGCCCCCCTGGGCGTGAACCTCCCCCCGAACGCTTTCCTGCCCTCCTGGCGTGGCGAAGATGCGTATCTCTTTGTGCTACCTGCTG
This sequence comes from Anaerolineae bacterium, assembly GCA_049969175.1. GTDB lineage: Bacteria > Chloroflexota > Anaerolineae > Anaerolineales > Villigracilaceae > DAOUAN01. The sequence goes on from JBMFPJ010000192.1 coordinate 505, forward strand.
CCCAAAAAATGATTCGCCTCGCGGCAAACGGACAGATCAAATTCATCCCCAACGAAGATGGCCGTGCCGCTTAAATCGTTGCCCTGGAAATGGCCGATGCACAAACCGGTTGGGCGCAATGGGCAACTGGCTCATGCCACCATGCTCGCGAACTGCAATGTGAACGTCAAACGGGCCTTTGGGTCACCCGCGATGGTGGACGTCACTGGAGCGAAATACCCTTGCCGCTTGTCGAACCTCAACGACATCCCCCTGATAAACCCGCCCCAATTTTTCGTTTCCTAACAATGCATCAATTTGTTGGAGGGCATGGGCGATCTCTTGCGCTTCTTGCTGTGAATTTTCAAGATATCCGCTTGCCATGCTAACCTCCTGTTGAAAGGGGCAAGGGAAAACAACAAAAAGAGTATACCTTGATTTTTGTTGAACCACCCAATTGCGAAGTAGTACAATCAAGCCCATGAAGAGACGCGTATTCCACAACCAGCTAGGGGGGATGTTGCTCCTGATATTCCTGGTCTCTTGCCTGCCGGCTGAACAGGCGGCCATTCCCCCTGCCACCCCCACTGCAACCCCCTTTCAACCCCAGCCGGGCGTCTTTGATTCCCCCTACGCCGCGGCGATCCCTGTTTTGCCCGCTCCCAACGCAACCTCCGACCCGACAGCTGCCGCCTTGCCCCAACCCACCCCAGCGGTGCTCCTGTCCACAGCAGGCCAAAATGTTTCTCTCTCTCCCCTGTACACCGATCCGCTGACTGGCCTCTCGCCAACCGACCCCGCCCTGCTCAACCGTCGCCCGCTGGCGATCAAAATTGCCAATGCCCCCGATTACATTCGCCCTCAATCTGGCCTTTCGCTGGCAGATGTCGTTTTTGAATATTACATCGAATGGGGGGATACCCGCTTCATTGCCATTTTCTATGGGAACAACGCCGAGCGAATCGGTCCGGTACGCTCTGGTCGCTTCTTCGATGAACACATTGTCCGTATGTATCATGCCTTTTACGCTTTCAAATACGCCGATCCGCGCGTGTACTCCTATTTTCAAGGTGGTGACCTGGAGCCATTCCTGGTCGTGCCGGCGTTTGGTGAATGCCCTCCTTTCCTGAAGGTCAAGCGCAGGCTGCCTAATGGTGCCATTGTCGAAGATTACAACAGTGTCTATTTCGACCTGACGCGCTGGCCAACCTGTGCCGCAAAACGCAAAGTGGACAACACTCGCCCCCTCCTGCGGAGTGGATTCTTCAGCGAGCAGGCAGCCGATAGCCCTTTCCCTGCCCAGCGAATTTACACCTTTTACTCCCCTTACAATTACAACTACTGGCAATACGATGCACAAAACCATAACTATGTTCGTTACCAGGAAACTAGCAATGCTCTGGATGGCAAACCCGAAGCCTACGCCCCCCTCAGTGATGCCCTGACGGGTCAACCGATCACCGCGGCAAATGTCATCGTCCTTTTTGTTCCCCACACCTTTGCCGATGCCAATCAGGCCGAAGACGAAGTCTATCATATTGACCTGCTCAACAGTGGTGAAGCCTATGTCTTTCGTGATGGACTGGCCTACCCGGCGCGCTGGTACCGTGACCATCCAGATCAACCCTTGCTGATCACCACTCTCTGGAACACTCCCATTTATTTGCACCCTGGTAACACCTTTTATGAGGTAATTGGCACTTCTTCAACCACATCTCAAGATGGTGCCGACTGGCGTTTCACCTTTCAGACTCCCTAGAGGAAACCATGACGACTGAATTTCGCATCGAACGTGATTCATTGGGCGAAGTGCGGGTGCCAGCCCAGGCGCTTTATGGGGCCCAAACCCAGCGCGCCGTGGAAAATTTCCCCGTCTCTGGATTGCGTCCCTGGCGAGCTTTTATCTGGTCTATGGCGGTGATCAAAGCCGCGGCCGCCTCGGTCAACCGGGACCTGGGGCTGCTCCCTGTGCCCCAGGCCGAAGCCATCCTTCAGGCGGCGACCGAAGTGATGCAAGGACAATGGGATGACCAATTCGTCGTTGACCCCTTTCAGGCAGGGGCTGGCACCAGCCACCACATGAACATCAACGAAGTCATTGCCAACCGTGCCACTCAGATTTTGGGCGGCCAGCTGGGACAATACCTGGTTCATCCCAACGACCACGTCAACATGTCCCAATCTACCAACGACACTGTTCCCACAGCCATTCGCCTCGGTTGCCTGTGGCGCCTGGATGAGTTGCTCTCCACACTCGCTCACCTGAGCGAGGCGCTGGAGCAAAAAGCAAAAGAATTTGACGATGTTGTCAAATCAGGGCGCACTCATTTGCAAGATGCCGTTCCCGTTCGTCTGGGGCAGGAGTTTGGCGCCTATGCCCGTGCCGTTCAGCGGGATGCAGAGCGCATTGCTCGCTCGGCGGAGGGATTGCGCCGTTTGGGAATCGGCGGGACCGCCGTCGGGTCTGGCCTGAATGCTCATCCTGAATACCACCGGCGCATGATCCAAAAACTCTCTGAGTTGACCGGTCTGCGGCTGTATGAATCCGATAACCTGTTCGAATCCATGCAGTCCATGGCCGATGCTGCCGATTTTTCGGCCGCGCTACGCACGCTGGCCGTCACCCTGACGCGTATCGCCAACGATCTGCGCTTGTTGGCCTCCGGCCCTGCCACCGGCCTGGATGAGATTCGCCTGCCGCCCGTGCAACCAGGCTCCAGCATCATGCCGGGGAAAGTCAACCCGGTAATGGCTGAAATGCTCAATCAGGCCATGTTCCATGTCATGGGCTGTGATCATACTGTGGCGCTTGCCGCTCAGGCCGGCCAGCTGGAACTGAATGTGATGATGCCCATCATTGCCCACAACCTGTTTGAGATGATGCAGATTACCATTGGAGCAGTTCGGGCGTTCATTGAACGAGCCGTCAGGGGAATGGTGGCCAACCGCGAAAAGGCCGAAGGCTGGCTGGCGAAAAATGCCATTGTGGTCACTGCCCTCAATCCGTTAATCGGTTATGCTCAGGGGGCGGCCCTGGTCAAAGAAGCGCTGACGCGCAACCTGAGCATTCGCGAAGTGGCCCTGGAAAAAGCGCGTGCCGGTGTGTTGCGTCATCGTGACGAAGAGCGTCCCGTCCGCGAAGATGAAATCAATGCTGCCCTGACCGATTTGCGCCGCCTGACGGAGGGTGGGATTGTAAGCGGTGTTTCTGGCGGGTAAAATCCAGTTACATTTTTGCTGTGCTTCTTTGGGAGAAAACATGACCCTTGACCCAACCTTCCTCAGCAATTTCCTGCTTGTGCTCACTGCCTTCGCTGGGGCGTTCCTGGCGGCTTTGTGGATCAGCCTGGTGATCTGGACGTATCGCGACATCCGTGCCCGTTCCCGCGACTCGCTGGTGCACATCCTGGCGGTTTTGCTGGTGGCTGTGCTCAATATCCCTGGCTTGCTGGTCTATCTCATCTTGCGCTCGCCGCGCACCCTGGAAGAAGAATACCAGCGTACCCTCGAAGAAGAGGCCCTGCTGCAAGCCCTGGAAGACCTGCCTCTGTGCCCCGGTTGTGAACGCCGCGTGCACGATGACTGGCAGGTTTGTCCCAATTGCCATACCAAACTCAAGAAGACCTGCCATAACTGCGGCAAATTGATGGAATTGCCCTGGAATATCTGCCCCTATTGTGCTACCCCTGCCCCTGGGATGCGCCGCGAAGGGGTCAGCATGGACGAGGCCTTGAAAAGCCTGCACCTCGAAGAGGACCAACCCTCCGAACCCGCTTGAAAGGTAACCCCTCAATGAAAATCGATTCGCTCACCCTCTTTCACCTGCGGATGCCGCTTGTCGCTCCCTTCGAGACCTCCTTTGGCCGCGAAACTGAACGCGAATGCATTCTAATTTGCATTCAATCGGAAGGCTTAAGCGGTTACGGGGAGTGCGTAGCAGATGCCACTCCCGGCTATTCTTACGAGACAGTTGGCACGGCCTGGCACATTCTTAAAGACTTCATCGTCCCGCTCATTTTGGGTCAAGAGATAGCCGATGCCAGCGATTTTCAGCGTCGCGTGGCTGGCATTCGCGGCCACCACCTGGCAAAGGCCGGCGTGGAAATGGCCCTGTGGGACTTGCTGGGCAAACGGCAGGGGAAATCTTTGCGCCAGCTCTTCGGCGGCACGCTGGAAAAAGTCGAAG
>JBMFPJ010000193.1:0-4646 GCA_049969175.1 Anaerolineae bacterium
AGCGGAGGGGGTTGTTGCCGAAGGAAACAGTCCGCCTGCTGGCGCGCAACTACGCCCCCGACCTGCGTTGCAAGGACTGCGGCGCGCCGGCGGAACTGTTGTACGTTTACGAATATCCCTACGAACCCTATTGCGAGGAACACGGCATGGAAAAATACGGCGAAGAGGGGCTGATGCCCATCGTCAACTCGCCGCGCGTCGGCGAGTGCGGCTACACGGGTCCCTTCGCTGAGTCCCTGCGCTTCGAGGAGCGAATGCCCGCGGGCAAAGGATAACGACCTGTGCTCGCACTTTTGGACATCTCGAAAGGCTGTCTCACGAGACAGCCTGTACCTCAGCACGTCCTCTCTGGTCAGGGAGTTAAAGAAACCGCCTTCGGCGGAGATTAATTGCTCCAACAGTTCACGTTTGCATGCCTGGAGTTACAGGATTTTCTTCTCCACCGTTTCACGGGCGATGAATTTGTAGATGAAAACCGGCTGACAGAACTTTCCTGGGCTTTTTTGATTCCCCTGCAAATACTCACCACATCGGCGTAGAGGTGGAACAGGAATTGGGTGAGAGATTTCACATCTCGCTATGTGATTTTTATCATATTGATTCTTCTTTCGCAGAGAGGGTCGAATCTCATAAAGTACAAGTCCGCTTCATCGAGAAAAGACCGCCTTGGGAGCATGCCCGCATCGAGCACCATCACCAGACCATGGCTGTCCAGGCCTTTGAAGGCCAGACTTTGAGGATGTAAACGCTCTCCAGCGCACTTTACAAGCACGGCTGCTCTTCCTCAGCAAGGGACACTCTCTGTCCTTCTGGAGCGTGTTTAGGAGTAGAATATCCTGCAAAAGCCAATACCTTTCTTTCAAAACTTTTCCCATGCATCTCTCCCCTCGTTCCTTTCTCCCTTCTGATACCCTCTACTTTGGCGGGCTGGCGGTGCTGGTCGGCCTGCTGAGCGGGGCGGGAATCTGGCTTTTTAAGGCGCTCATCGAAGCCGTGCGCGGACTGGCCTTCGGTGCAGTCAGCGGCTGGTGGTTAGCGCTGGTGCCGGTGGCCGGCGGGTTGCTGGTCGGGCTGCTGGTGCATTTCACTCTTGGCGAAGAAAAACTGCATGGCACCGCCTCGGTGATGCAGGCGGTGGCGCTGGCCGGTGGTCGGTTGCGCTACCAGAGCCTGCCTGCCAAAACCCTGGCGGCGATCCTCTCTATCGGCGCTGGCGCTTCGGTCGGCCCGGAGGACCCCTCGGTGCAGATCGGCGCCAATCTGGGGTCAATGATCGGGCAACTCTTGCGTCTTTCGGAGGAGCGCGTGCGCACGCTGGTGGCGGCCGGGGCGGCCTCAGCCATCGCCGCCGCGTTTAACGCCCCGATCGCCGGCGTCTTCTTCGCCCTGGAAATTGTCCTCGGTGAGGTCAGCGGCGAGGCGGTGGGGATGATCCTGGTCGCCGCGGTGACCTCCTCGGTCTTCACCCAGGCGGTGAGCGGGGCTTCGCCGGCCTTCCCGGTGCCGGCCTATGCCTTGAACTCGCCCTGGGAATTGCCGCTCTACCTGCTGCTCGGTCTGCTGGCCGGGCCGGTGGCGGCGCTCTACATTCGCCTGCTCTATCATATGCAGGATTTTTTTGGCGGGTGGCGGATTCCGCGTCCGCTGCGCACCGCCGCGGCCGGCGCCCTGGTCGGCTTGACCGGGCTGGCGCTGCCACAGGCCCTCGGCGTCGGCTATGAGACCATCGGCCAGGTGCTCAACCGCGTAGGACAAGTTAGTAACTTGTCCTACATGTTGCTGGCGCTGCTGGCGGCCAAGGTGGTGCTGACGCCGATCAGCATCGGCGGTGGGTTCTTCGGCGGCGTCTTTGCACCCTCGCTCTTCATCGGGGCCATGTTGGGGGGCGCGTTCGGCCTGGGGATGGCGCACCTGTTCCCGGGTCTGGGCATCGCACCGGCGGCCTTTGCCCTGGTGGGGATGGCGGCGGTGCTGGCTGGGGCGGTCCACGCGCCGTTGACCGCCGTCCTGTTGCTCTTCGAGATGACCCGCGATTACCGCATCATCCTGCCGCTGATGTTCAGTGTAGCAGTTGGGCTGATCGTCTCGCGGCACATCTCGCCCGACTCGGTCTACAGCCTGGGGCTGGCGCGGCACGGCATCCGCCTGGAGCGTGGCCGCGACGTGGACGTGCTGGCCGCCCTGACGGTGGGCGAGGTGATGGATACCACGTTCACGCCGCTTAGCGAGACGATGCCGCTGGAGGAGGCCGCGGCGCAGATGGCGCGCCTGCGCCGCCAGGGGCTGCCGGTGGTGGATGAGGAGAGCAGGCTATTTGGGATGCTCACCACCCAGGATTTGACCCGCCCGGCGCGCACGGTGGGCGAGGCCTGCACGCGCAAGGTGGAGGTGGCCTATCCCGATGAGAGCCTGCACGCCGCGCTGCAACGCATGAGCCGCCTGGACGTGGGCCGCCTGCCGGTGGTGAAGCGCGACGACCCGCGCCGGCTGGTCGGTCTGCTGCGCCGCTCGGACGTGGTGCGCGCCTACGAGGTGGCGCTCAAGCGGCGTGTTGCCCAACGTCATCGCGAGAGCGCCGTGCGCCTGGATGCCCTGACTCCGCCGCAGGTGGAGGTTTTGGAACTGGAGGTTGAGGCGGGCGCCCCGGTTGACGGTCGCCGCCTGAGCGAAGTCGCCATTCCCGCGGGTTGCGTGATCGCCAGCCTGCGGCGCGGCGGGCGCGTCTTCGTGCCGCGCGGCGGGACGGTGCTGCGCGCCGGCGACGTGCTGGTGGTCACGGTGGATGGGCGGGAGCGCCAGGCGATGCTGGAACAGTTGCAGGTGCTGTTGCGTCGGGCAGAGTAGCGAAAAAAGCCGCCATTCATCACGAATGGCGGCTTTTGCTTTCCAAAGGTTTCTTGCTCAGGCGGTTGTGGTTTCGCTTTTGCGGCCAAACCAGTTACGCCATTCGCGATTTTCCCACACGACCAGGATGGGGGCAGCATTGAAAACGGAGGAATACGTACCGCTGAAGATACCAATTAGCAGGATGATCACGAAGTGCCGAATGCTGGCCCCGCCAAAGAGTACCAAGGCCAGCAGGGTGAACATTACGGTCAGCTGGGTGTTGATGGAGCGATCGAGGGTTTGAATAATGGAGTGATTGACCAGCGTTTCGTAATCCACGCGGCGGTAAATGTGGGCGTTCTCACGAATGCGGTCGAAGACGACGATGCTATCGTGAACGGAAAAGCCGATGACGGTCAGGACAGCGGTCAGGAAGAGGGCATCGGCTTCCCAGCCGAACAGGTAGCCCAGGATGGCTTCTACGCCCAGCACAACGAAAACGTCGTGGATCAATGCCAGGATGGCTGCTGTGCCGTAGCGCGCGGGGTGTTCCACGCCGCGGAAGGCCAGCCAGATGTAGAGCAAAATGGCGATCATGGCCATGACTACGGCAATTGCCGCGCTGCGCGTTACTTCCTGACCGACGGTGGGACTGACGGAGGTGAAGTTCAGCACGGTGACATCGCCAGCGGAGATGGCCTTTAATTCAGCGACGATTTGCCCTTTGGTTTCGTCGCTCATGGCTTTGGAGCGGATGGCGTAGGAGTCGTTGCCCAGGGGTTGAATGACGGGGTTGCTGATGGGCTGCTCCGGGGTGGAGAACTTCGCATAGGCGGCGCGCACCGCTTCGGGGTCCGGGCGGGCGCCGCTAAACTGGACTTCGAGCAGGGATCCGCCGCGGAAGTCGATTCCCAGCGGAAGGGGGGCGCCGCTCCGGCTCCAGTTCAGGAACATAAAGATGATGCCGGGCACGATGACCAGCAGGGAGAGCAAAAAATAGTAGTAGCGGTTCTTGATGATATTCATGGCGTGCTCCTAAAGGCCAAACCAGGAGGGGTGCTCGGCCTGTTTGATGTTATCCAGCACGGTGTGCAGGAAGGTGCGGGTGACGATGATCGCGGTGAAGAGCGAAACCAGCACGCCCAAAGCCAGGTTGACGGAGAAGCCTTTTACCATGCTGGCCCCAAAGGTGCTGCCGAAGGTGTAAAGGATGAGGCAGGTGATTAGGGTAGAGATGTTTGAGTCGCGGATGGATGGCCAGGCGCGGCTCCAACCCAGATCAATGGCCTGGCGCAAGGTGCGTCCGGCGCGCAGTTCTTCTTTCAAGCGTTCAAAAATGAGCACGTTGGCATCCACGGCCATGCCGATGCTGAGGATGAAGCCGGCAATGCCTGGCAAGGTGAGCACAACGGGGATCATTTTGAAGAGCATCAGGGAGAATAGGGTGTAGCAGAGCAACGCCAGATCGGCGATGATTCCCGGCAGGCGATAGTAGAGTGCCATGAAGAGCATGACCACGATCAGGCCGATCAAGCCAGCCAGCACGCTCTTATCTACTGATTCTTTGCCGAGGGTGGGGCCAATGGTGCGGCTCTGGACGACTTTGACCGGGATGGGCAGCGCGCCGGAGCGCAACTGAATGGCCAGGGTGTTGGCGCTTTCACTGGTGAAGTTGCCTTGAATTTCACCCGCGCCATCGGTGATGGGGGAGCGGATCACCGGAACGGAGATGACTTTTTTATCGAGCACAATGGCCAGGTACTTGCCCACGTTGGCGCTGGTGTAATCGCCAAAGAGCTTGGTGGCTTCGGGTTTGAGGG
>JBMFPJ010000194.1:0-4640 GCA_049969175.1 Anaerolineae bacterium
CGGCGATTTTCCCCCGGCCGGTGGGTTTTTCGCTGGCGGGGAGGGGCGGGGAATAGGGCGTGCCCAACACGAGGATGGACTGACATTCTGGCAAAATGCGGCGGGGATCGGCGCGGCGCAGACGGGCTTCTTCGCTGGCCAGGTAGGCCATATTGCCATGTTTCCCCTCTGCCAGCCATTGCTCATAGGTGGAGAAATGGGGGACAGGCTGGGGTAAAGTGACGCCGACCAGGGTGAACCCCAGCCGGCGTGCTTCGTTTTTTATGGCTTGCTTGAGTAAATCGTTCACTTCACCACAATTTTTACGTAGAGGGGTTTGTTATTATTGCCGAAGAAGGGAATGCCCCGAGCATTGGCCATCGTCCAGGCGCTGACATATTCTCCCAGTTGGGTGGGTGCTTTGAACTGCACGGAGACTTCCACTTCCTGGCCGGGTTGAACCACGGTGCCAAGTGGTTGGGGTTGACCAGACATGCGCACCGCATAGCCGGCATAGATCAGGCCATACCCCGCGCCCCAGGGGCAGGAGCCAGCATTTTTGATCTTCCAGGTTTTAACGAATTCCTGGCCCGGGGTCATTTGGGTGCCATCGGGGATGTTTACATCCACCGTGGCCGGGTCCCACGAGTATTTGTCACACAATGTCAGGGTGGGGGTGATGCCGGGCAAGGTAAGGGCGGTCTCGATGGTGGCGGGTGTTTCGGTTGCCTGCTCCAGGGTGGGCGTAGGGAGCGGTTCCCTGGTAGGCGTGAAGGCCTGGGCAGTGAGGGTGAATTCCGCAACGACGGTCTGCGCCGCGGAGGTCTGGATCAGGGTAATATCGGGTGGCGTAGGGGTTGTAGATTGGGTTGAACCACAGCCACCTACCAGCAAAGCGGTGAGGATGGTGAGATAGATGATTTTTTTCATATTTTTCTCCTGCGTCCCGCCAGAGGGTGAGAAGGGGTAAGGGAAGGCTGGGAAATGTCCGACAGGTGATTTGCTGGTCAGCCTGTCGGACATTAGTTTTATTTTTTGACGACCTTGATGTTCACGCAGACGACAGCACCAAAGAACACGCCGTGGTCGTTTTTCATGCGCCAGCAACCGGAATATTCACCAGGGGCCAGGTGGGCGGTCATGTTAATGCCGATGTCGGTGGTGGCTCCGGGAAGGACGAAGTCATCCTTTTGTTTGATGTTGAAGGGAACGCCATCCAGCGGATCGCCCCAGGCGAAAGCCAGCTGGTAACCTTCGTCCCAGGTGCAGATGCCGGTGTTCTTCAAACGCCAGATTTTGTAAAAATCTTCACCGGGCTTCATGACTGTCCCATCCGGAACGGTAATATCGGCAACAAAGGCGGAATTGTCACAAAGGGAGCCGGTGGCTGTCCCTGCCGGCGGGGCGACCGAAGCAATGGGGGTGAAGATGCCGCCCGGGGTGACATTGCCCACCGGGAAAGTGGCGAAGGGAGTGGTATTGGGCGCCAACGTGTTGGTTGCGGTGGGTGGGGGGAGAGTCGCTGTCGGTTGCGGGGTAGGTGAAGCGGCCAGGGCGGTCGCCGTCAATTGTTGAGAGAGATCGGCAAGGGCGGTCTGTGCTGCCACCGTGTAGATGGCACCGACGTCCACGGTAGGCTGGGGAGTAGCGCCAATGTTACAGGCGGTCAGGGTGAGCGCCAGCACGAAGGCGATGCCCAGCCAGGATGATTTACGGAATAACATTCGTTTGACCTCCAGAAAGTTTATCTCATTATAACGCACCTTTGCGGCTCAGGGCGTGGGTGTTGCCGTAGGGGCCGGCGTGGGCGTGCGGGTGGGAGGGGGCGTGCCCCGGCGCAGAATGTGCGGTCCAATCCACAACCCCTCGTCATCTTTGGGGTCGCCATTGGCCTCAACCACCAGAATGAACTTGACGGTATCTCCGTCCAAGGCACTTAAGTCCAGGTCAATGTTGTAAGCCAGACCCTCATAAACTTCGTGCCAGCTGCCGAGCGTGCGGCGGTGACCATTGAGGATGTAATCCAGCCGGAAGATGACATCGCATTTATTCGCCCGATACTGGCAACTGATCGTGGAGAGGAAATGATCACCGTCTTTGATTTTGATCGCCGGGAATTTTCCCTCCACTCGACCGTTAGCGCTGCGCTTTGGTCCCATGGCCAGAGCATCGTCATCGGCTCTTTTGCCGTTTTCCAGCTTGGGCTGATCCAGGAGGATCACAAAGCCAGCTGGATCACCCTCTGTGCCCGGGCAGGGCAGGTTAGTGTTGTTGTTGGACCAGGTGGCATGGCAGTACTGCTGCATGAAGTTATAAGCCACAAACGAAGGCCCGCTGACCACAATATCTACCCAGAAGGCATCATTTGCCTGCGGCCCAATGCCAAAGAGAACGCCAGAGGCATTGCGCAATTTCCAATAACCGCGATAGTGCCCGTCTTTGGTTGGGGCTTTGAGCGTGACAGCAATATCAACGGTCTGACCAGGCGCCACCACTGCGGGTAAAGCTACCCTCGCCGGGCCATTCATCGAGTCGCCACTGGCAAAGATCAGGCTATAGCCAGTCGTCCAGGTGCAGGTGCCCACGTTCTTGATGCGCCAGATTTTGGTGAAAGAAGCCCCGCGCGAAATCTCCGAACCGTCGGGGAAAGTGATGTCTTTGATGAAAGCCGCCGCATCACAATACGAAACCGGTACCGGTGTCGAAGTGAGCACAACAAACGTAGGAACTGTTGATGGGATACTAGAAGGGGTGGCTGTGACTACAATCACCTGCGCCGTGGGTGTGAAAGCGCTTTGCGTTGCTACTGCAGCCACGGTTTGCGCCGCGAGGGTCGAAAGCGCATTCAAAGTCGCCGCGATATCCGGCGTACCTGATGGTGCCGCAGCCCCACAGGCCATCTGCACCAACAGCAAAACACTCGCAGCAAGAAAGGACAACCGTTTTTTCATGGGAACCTCCCGTTCATGATTCATTTTCAGGTGACGCTCCTTCACACAGGAAAGTTCCCATCTCGGTTTACTCGCACGTGTATGTAAAGCGCGCTTTCTCAAATTCCTGTTGGAAAGGAGCCAGAATCACCAGTTGCACCCAGCGTTCATTCGTCGTAGCGCCTCGATGTAAAGACCAGGTAACGCTCACCGTTTTGGTCGTGGCCCTCGGAAAATTCACCGTCTGCTTGCTTTCGACTGTGCCATCGCTCTTGACAAACGTATAAGTGATTTCCACAGGCCCATTGGTCGTAATATCGGCATAAATGGTGAAGAAAACGTTTGCCGGGCAACCGTTGGCCGGTTCGCGAACGATCGAATACTGGACCGAGGTAATTCCGTATTCGATCTTTTTTGCCGAACTGACGACGATCTTGGCCCAAAACGACGAATCATTCCCGACCCCGAAGCGGGCGCCGCCGGGAGTGGCCAGCTTCCACGCTGACGTGTATGTCCCGTCCGCTGCTGGGGCGGTCAACACCAGAGCGATCGGCACGGTCTCCCCAGGAAGTACTTGTTGCGGCAGAGGGTACTCGTAAGCCCCGCCCAGCACGTCGCCATCCCAAAAGACGATTTTGTAATCTGTCGTCCAGATACAGGTGCTGGAGTTTTTGATGTACCAGATTTTGGTAAATTGCTCGCCGGGACGCAAAATTGTCCCATCCGGGATGGTCTCGCCGGTGAGGTTGGCCTTCATACAGGCCGGGTCACTGACGGAGGCGGGAGGGGCCGTCGGCGTGGCGGGGGCCGGGGTGCCCGTGGCCATCGTTGCTTCGGTGGGGGAGATTTCGGGCGGAGGCGGAGGGGTAGGGCTGGCTATCTGGGTCGCCTGGGCCTGCACGGTCAACGCCACACTTGTGGCGATCACCGTTTCTGAATTTGCCGCGACACCGCAGCCTGTTGCCAAGATCATCCCTCCTGTGAAAATGGCCAATAACAAAAATTTGCTCTTTATCATCTTGTTTCCTTTCAAAGCCAAAAAGTAACACTCAGATTGAGGCTATAAAACGAACTGCCAGCTAACGTATGGCGGCGTGGTAAGAGAGGGCATCTCACGCCATACCCGGCCTCAGATTATACTGTCCGCAATAAAAACATGCCCGCCATTTGGCGGGCATTGCGTGTAGTTCTGACGGGTTGCCAGGCCGGTGTTCTTCCCTGTAGGAGATACCATCCCCAGATAGTATCTTGATTTTTGTGTAAAAGTGGTGCGAGATTCATCCCCGACGGGACGATGTCTCGCAGTACGAATTTACACCCCTTTCGGCATACGAGCCATCCCCGCCGGGGATGATGCGCGATGCGGTGGGCTACTGAGCTTAGGGAACCCGGATGCGGGGGCTGATCCAGACCGCCCAATCTTGATCAGCGGGGCCGTTTGCCTTGACGACCAGGATGAATTTGACGGAGTGCCCGGCCAGGGTGTTCAAGTTAACATCCACGCTTTGCAGGTTGCCATCGCACGTATCGGTCCACGAGCTGAGCGGATAGATGGTTCCACCCTCCTCGTAGTTCAGCTGGAAAATGGCATTCCCTACGCCACAAGAGCCATCGGCTTTGGCGAGGAAGCCGATCTTGGCCAGGAAGTGTTCCCCAGGCTGCACATTGTAGGTGGGAAACGTGCCGGTGATGGCGCCATCGGTCGTCCATTTGGGGTGAGTTTCCAGCACC
>JBMFPJ010000195.1:0-4639 GCA_049969175.1 Anaerolineae bacterium
CGGGCACGGCCCCCGTGCTCGTCGCCGAATTTGACCTGACCGCATTACGCGCCATCCAGCCGACATATGCTGTACGCCCCGTGCCGGAATATCCGCCCGTGTACGAAGACATCGCCCTCATCGTGGATGAGGCCATCCCTGCGGCGCGCGTCGAAGCCCTCATCCGCCAGACCGGTGGCAAAAACATGAGTGAAGTGCGCCTCTTCGATATTTATCGCGGTGAGAAAATTGGAGCCGGCAAAAAATCACTGGCCTACAGCCTTACCTATCAGGCAGCCGATCGCACCCTTACCGATGCCGAAGCAGCCGCCATCCGCAACAAAATCATCCGGCGGCTGGAGCAGGAAATCGGCGCGGTCTTAAGAAAATAGGACAAACGGGGCGCAGCAATCTGTTGCGCCCCGTTTATTTTGTCCCTATAATGAACAACAAATACCAACTCAAGAGGAGAGCCTTGATGAATAAAAATACTGGTCTGATTGCAACGATTGTCACAGCATTGCTCTGTGGCTGTCCAGGGTTATTCGGCCTGTGCTTTGGGCTGATCTCTGTTGCCGCGGGAATGATCCCTGGGGCGCAGATTGATTTCTTCGGCAGCAATGATCCGGGGTCGGCCATGACGATGGGATTTGTCTCGCTATGTCTTGCGGTCGTGTTCATCGCCATCCCGGTGGCTGTAGGTGTGCTTACCCTGCGCAAGAAACCGCAAGCAGCCGAAGCAAGCAGCGAAGAACCGATTCCCCCAGCATCTTAGCCTTCACAAACAAAAACAGGAGACCAAAACGGTCTCCTGTTTTTGTTTACAGTTCAGGTCATATCCCTCGCAATGTGAGATTCACTTGCATCACTTTTACACAAAAATCGAGATACTATCCCGCTTACCTTTCATCGCACCACAATCACCATTTGCATCGTGCAGAACTGATTGCTGCCAATGCGCAAATTCCAGGTGGTGGAATAGGTGCCTGGCTTCTTTGGAGCGATCATATCCACGGTAATATCCACCTGCTGGCCAGGGGCAACCGTTTTGTTCAGGTCATAAATATCCTGCTTGTGGAACTTATCGCCACTCACATAGAGATAATCGGTGCTGCCGCCGTCCCAGCTCTTTTTGCCGGTGTTTTGAACCGTCCAGCGCCCATCGAAATCGGTACGTGGCGCCAGTACCGCGCCGATTACCGGTTTTTGTGAGAGCACCTTACAGGCATAATTTTCTGAAGGCGTAGGCAACGTTGACGTCAGGGAGGTCGGCGTGCGGAAAGGGGTCAGAGTCGGGAGGCGGAAGATGATCGTCGCCGTGGGCAGCGGCGTCTCAGTTGGTGTGCGAGTCGGGGTCGGCGAAAGTGGCGTGTTGGTCGAAGTGGGCAGGGCCGCGGCCGTCTGGCTGGAGGCGGCAGCATAGGTCATCGCCACAATCGTATTGAGCACCTCGGGCGGCAGGGTAGGAAAGGGCGTTACCAGAACCGGCGAACAGGCAAGCAGGATCGCCATGATCGCCAAAAGGCCAGCGAGAACCTTAACTTTCTCTTTCATAAAATTCTCCTTTCTTGCTCACCTGAGCCGGAACGGAACCATTACCCTGGACGTTGCACGCTGATGGCGATAAAGGGGGTGCAGAATTTTGCCCCTTCGCCGGTGATCGCCCACCACATGACAAAGATCACCGGGTCGCGCCCGCTCACGTTAGGAGCGGTGACCTCGATGCGTTTGGTGATCGTCTCACCGGGTTTTACCGGCACGCCCAGCGTGGATGCAGCTGTAGTGGACATGGCCTCGCCTTTGAAATAGGCAAAGGTGTAGCCCGCTTCCCAGGTTTTGGTGCCCGTATTCTTGATGACCCATTCAACATCGAAGGAATCACCCGGTTTGAATTTCGTGCCATCTTCCGGCCTTTGGGCAACGACAGCACAGGCATATTGCTGGGGTTTGGCGGTTGGCACAGCTCCCCCACCCCCGCCGCTGATGCTGGTGGGCGGAACGACCACAAAAGGAGTGGCCGTGGGAAAGGGCGTAAAAGTTGGAATCGGCAACGGTGTTGAAGTAGGGGTAGGTTGGGGAGTTAGGGCGGCTTCCTGCGAAGCAGCAGCCGGGGCTTGAGCCGTTTCAGCAACGCTTTGAGCAGCCATGGTCAAAGCAACTATCGTAGCAGCTTGTTGCTGCACTTCCTGCGGATTCGGGGTAACGGGCTGCGCCGGCGTACAGGCCGCCAGCAAAAGGCTCAACGCCAAAAGGGGATACAGAATTTTGGATGTCATTTTTTCTCCTGCGTGTTTATTGTTCTTCGGGCGGCGGAGTGGTACCTGGGCCAATACCTAGTGGCACCCACTTCTTGGAGTCTTTCAAACGATGTTGAATTCCGCCACGGTCATGCACTTCGTCAAAAGCAACCGGCTTGATGAACATATCTTCGCCATCCAGTAAACCCGTGATGCCAGTTTGACCGGGTTCAGGGCGCTTGTGCTGGCAGTACCAGCAAGTCTTCGGATCATGGGGGCGATATTCGGTCGGCTCTTCGTAAGTGGTGATGAAGCCCTCGTAGTTGCGCACAATGACTTTGTGATCTGACATGCTGATCAGGTAATTCGGCATGATCGGAATCTTCCCACCGCCGCCAGGAGCATCAACGATGTATTGCGGCACAGCATAACCGGAGGTGTGACCGCGCAGCCCTTCGATGATTTCAATCCCTTTGGCCACCGGCGTGCGAAAGTGCCCCGCGCCCTCCACCAGATCGCACTGATAAAGATAATACGGGCGGACGCGAATGCGGGTCAGTTTTTGCACCAGTTCTCGCTGAATGTGGACACAATCGTTCACGCCAGCCAGCAAAACCGACTGATTGCCCAGCGGAATGCCCGCACGAGTAAGACGATCACAGGCCTGCGCGAGTTCCCGAGTAATTTCGTTGGGATGATTGACATGGATATTCATCCACAACGGATGGAACTTTTGCAGCATGTCGGCCAGCTCCTGCGTGACCCGCATTGGCAAAAAGACCGGCACGCGCGACCCGATGCGGATGATTTCAATGTGCGGGATTTCCCGCAAGCGGGTGAGGAGCTCCTCCAGGATTTTCGGCGCCAGCACCAGCGGATCCCCACCGGAAAGCAGCACATCACGTACCTGCGGCGTACGTTTCAGATATTCGATCTGCATCTCGAATTCCTGGCGATTGAAAGTCTGCCCGGGGTCACCGACAATGCGTGAGCGGGTGCAATAACGGCAATACGAGGCACATTGAGTCGTCACCAGCATCAGCACCCGGTCAGGGTAGCGGTGCACCAGCCCTGGCACCGGCGAGTGACGGTCCTCGGCCAGCGAGTCCTCCATCATCGCAGTAAAAGGCACCATTTCCGCATCGGTCGGAATCACCTGCTTGCGAATCGGGTCATTGGGGTCATCAGGATCAATCAAAGAGATGAAATAGGGAGTGACATCTACACGGAACAAGCCGCTGGAATTCAACGCCCGGCGCTCCGAGTCGGTCAACGGAATCACCTTTTCAATTTCCTCGGCGCTGTTCAAACGATGGCTCAATTGCCAGCGCCAATCGTTCCACTGTTCATCCGGCACATCGGCATAAATGGGAGCACGTTTTGAGAGAAGGGGTGTAGGCATTTTTCCTCCAAAAAAGTTTTAGTTAGTTAAAGCGAGAAAGAAGCACGAATTCTAAAAGGCACGCTGGAGGATCGTGATCGGGTCGGAAGAAGCCCCCAAAATAGGGGAGCGGTTTATCGAATTTCTTACTCACAGAAAGCATGTCAGTATTGTAAAAGGAAACAAAATTCGGGTCAATGATTTCCAATTTCAGCAAAAAGCCAGCTGAAAGGGGTAAAATCAAATCCGAGGAGGTACCATGCCAACCGTGTCTGTGCTCACAGATTCCTGCGCCAGCATCCCCGAAGAACTGCTGGAAAAACTTAACATTCACACGGTCGCCTATTACATCCACCGCGGGCAAGAAGTCCTGCGCGATCTGGTGACCATTCAACGCCCCGAATTCCTGCGCTGGCTAATGACCGCCCGCGAATTGCCAACCACTGCCAGCCCCGGCCCAGGTGATTACCTGCAAGCTTATCAGCAGCTGGCCGAGAGCGGCGTCCGCGAAATCGTCAGCATTCACATGACCTCCAAAGGCAGTGGAGCCTATCAGGCAGCCACAGTAGCCCAAACGATGATGAAAGAAAAATGGCCCGAGGTGCGCATCGAAGTCGTTGACACCCTCAACGTCTCCCTCTGCCAGGGCTGGCTGGTCATCGAATCGGCTCGCGCTGCCCTGGCAGGCGCCTCCCTCACTGAAATCCTCGCCCGCATCAAACGCATGATCCCCATCACGCGCATGATTCAGACGGCCGACACCCTCAAATACCTCTACATGGGTGGTCGCATCGGCAAAGCCCAGCATCTGTTCGGCAGCCTGCTCAACATCAAACCCCTGATCGGCATGGAAGACGGCGTCATCGTTCCCTTGGGCAAAGCCCACAGTCGTGGCCAGGCCTATCAGATGATCGCCAACATGGTGGCCGAGGCCATTGGCAAAGGAAAAGCCCGCGTCGCCTATGTCCATGCCGGCGCACGCCGCGAAGTGGAAAAACTCAAAGAACAGGTGGAGCAAAAAGTCGAAGTCGTCGAATCGCTC
>JBMFPJ010000196.1:0-4631 GCA_049969175.1 Anaerolineae bacterium
GCGAATTTGAATGCCAGCCTCCGCCAGTTTTTCTTTGACGAATTCCAATGCGGCACGCGCCACACCGATCCCTGTCGCCGCCACCAAGGGGCGGGTGGCATCGAAAGTGGCCATGGCTTTTTTGAAACCTTTTTCGGTCTCTTTCTCAACAGTCGGGCTACCCAGAATGTGATCAAAGGGCACGCGCACATCTTGTAGAGAGATCGCTGCCGTATCGCTGACGCGAATTCCCATCTTGTGTTCCAGTTTGGTGACCTTCACCCCAGGGGTGCCGGCTTCCACCACAAATGCACGCATCCCAGCACGACCCGCACCAGGATCGATGGTAGCCCAAACGACGATGAATCCCTTGCCGAATCTCTCATCGGGGACGAGAGATTTATGCCCGGCGGTGACAAAAATTTTCTCGCCATTCAACACCCATTCATTGGTCTTTTCATCCAGCACAGCGCGGGTGCGAATAGCCGCAGTATCGGAACCGGCCCCGGCCTCGGTCATACACATGGCAGCAAAGGTAGGTTTCTCACCGGCAAAGCGCGAAAGGAATTTCTCTTTTTGCTCTGGCGTAGCCGCCGCCTGCACCGCCGCTGCTCCCAACCCCCCACCCGGGGTGACCAGGTACATGCCTACATCGCCCCAGGAAAGGGTTTCGAGCATGTGCGCCAACATCTGATAGCCGATGGGAGGATGCTTGGCTTTTTCGCCTTCCCCTTCTTCTTTCTTTCGCTCCCGCGGCGCAAGCGATCCTGCGCCCGTAGCGCGCATCGCCGCATGCATGAATTCGATGTAATCGTAGGGGATTTCATGCTCGTGTTCGTCAAAGTAGCGCGATTTCGAGCGCATCATCTCTTCGGCAACGGTTTTCAGTACAAATTGTTGTTGCACAATTGGTTTTGGGGGTTCAAATTCAATAGTCATAGGTTCCTCCAGATTTTTCCTCACAGTCCATTACACAATTGCCAGGCCATTGAGCATGGCAAAGCCGCGCCCTTCGCGCATCCACATTTCAACCGGATGTTCACGGATGTAACCATGCCCGCCCAAAATTTGTACAGCGCGGTCAGTGACCATCATGGCCATGTCGGCAGCACCGATGGTAGCCAGGTAGGCTTGCTTGAAAGCATCTTCTTTGCCGGCATCAAGCATCCAGGCTGCCTCCCAGGTCAAAAGGCGAATGGCTTCGATTTCAGTGGCCATTTCAGCCAGCATGAAGGCGATAGCCTGCTTTTGAGCAATTTTCACACCAAAAGCTTCGCGCTCTTTGGCGTAATCACGCGAATATTCGAAGGCGGCACGGGCAACGCCGACGGCTGCCGCGGCGTTGGCCACGCGCATCGCCGCCAGAATCGGCTCAAAGTCATGCCCCGCTTCGCCCCCGAGACGATTCGCAACCGGCACGCGGACGTCCTTCAACGTGACACGATACATGGGCAGAGCATTCAAACCCATTAACTTTTCGCGTTCCTCACTCACCGTCAACCCAGCAGTTGCCCCAGGAACGATAAAGCCCTGTGTCTTGCCATCCACTTTGGCATAGACGATCAGGGCCGGGGCATCCTTAGCGAAGGGCACAAAGGCTTTTTCGCCATTCAGGATATATTCATTACCTTCCAGGGTAGCGGTGGTGCGCAGATCGTTGGGGTCAAAATCGAAGT
Source organism: Anaerolineae bacterium (assembly GCA_049969175.1). GTDB lineage: Bacteria > Chloroflexota > Anaerolineae > Anaerolineales > Villigracilaceae > DAOUAN01. Next base: position 1,656 of record JBMFPJ010000196.1, read on the forward strand.
AATATTCGATCAGCGCAGCAGTATAAGGCTGCCAGTTCCCTTCGATTACCTTGGGCAGGTAGGCTGTTTTTTGTTCCTCCGTGCCGGCAATCAAAATAGGCAAAGCAAACAGTACCGGCGTCATGACCACCAAGGTAGCCGCCAGATCGCCGTAGGCCATTTCTTCCATGGCCAACACGCCCGTGACCGCCAGACGTTCCCCAAAGCCACCATAAGCCTCCGGGATTGAGGCCTGAAGCAGGCCCAACTCCCACCCCTTGTTGATCAGTTTTGATGGCAAGGCGCCGCTTTCTTCGGCCTCGCGCGCTGCCGGACGCAAATCGCCTGTGGCGTAACGCCCGATTGCCTCAATGAGCATTTGCTGCTCTTCAGTGGGTTCAAACGAATACATATGCCCTCTCCTTTGGTAGGATATCAGGAATTGAAACTTGACGTACGCGTTGATAACGAATTACCGGTCCATTGAGGCTTTCGATCTTCAGCCAACCTCGCTGAGCCAGATATTCCACGTAAGCACCAACTTTTTCGATCACCAGCAGAGCGTTATAACCATCCAGTTCGCCATAAATGGCTGCGGCAACTTCAGCAATCGTGTGTGGCGCAGCGAAAGCGTCTAACACCTGAACCAATCGCTCAGACAAATGCTTTCGCAGGGTAGCCACACGTTGCCCTGTCTCAGCCATAGGCGCACCGTGTCCACCCAGGATCAAGGTACTTCCCTGCGTCCAGTGTTGGAATACATCAATCGATTCGAGATAATGAGCCAGGCCCATGTAAGGTGTGATCTCTTCGGGAGATTGGTGGGGAGTCACTCCCTCCAATAACAAATCGCCGGAGAAGACAACATCGTCAAAGCGAATGGCTACATGTCCCGGGCAATGTCCCGGCACATGTAGCATTTCAAAGGGACCCATTCGCATGCCAACATCCTGGTAAGTAAAGTCCACAGGCACAGAATGGTAGAGTGACTTGGTGAACATATACATTTGCAGCAAATTCTGACGTACTTCCTCAGCAAGCCCGGCCTGAATCAGAAAATTGTCCAGGCGGCGGCTCATCAGCGTAGCACGGATTTCATGAGCAGAAATTGTCTGTAAGTCCAATTCGTGGACACCTACGCTGGCTTTTGTGCGTTCGCGCACATAAGTCAGGCCACCAAAGTGATCAATGTGTCCGTGGGTAATCAAAATGTGCGTCAGGTCTTTTGGCGAAATGCCTGCCTGCGCCAACCCCGCTTCGAGGCTGGCGTTCGAGCGTTCATTTCCAGAGCCGCAATCAATTAATACCCGCCAATCCTCATGCACGACCAGGTACACATACGCCCAGAAGCGGGGAAAAGCCTCTACCGGCATGGAATATATGCGCGCCCCATGAGGAGTAGTGAAAACTTTAAATTCAGTGAGATGAGGTATTGCCATGGCACAACAACCCATTGAAGAACAGGCTGGCATACTGGTCTGCGATTTGCTCAATGGTCAATGGGCCATCACTACGATACCAGGTGATGGTCCAGTTTAAAATGCCCATCAAGCCACGTACAGCCAGGCCGGTATCACTGCAACAAAAAGCTCCCGATTTGACTCCTTCATCTACCACACCCCGCCACAAGGTTTCAAAACGATCGCGGTTGGGAATATGGCGCGCGTGAAGCTTGCGCTCCAGGGAGCGATGTTCGAAAAGCAACACCGAGGAAAGATCAGCATTCTCCGCTATGCTCTTCAGGTAAGCCTGAATCATTTGGCGCAGTTTTTGATCGGGGGGTAAATTTTGCTTTGCGATCGGGGCAATACGTTCAAAAAGCATATCCAATGCCCGATCAAGCAAGGCCAGCAAAATCTCTTGCTTGCTGGTTACATGATGATAAAGGCTGGCCTTTTGCAGGCCAACCGCCTCAGCAATATCCGCCATGGAGGCGCCATGAAAGCCCTTCTGACGGAATACCTGAGCAGCAGCGTCGAGAATGTCTTCTCTGGTCACAACATCTCCCTACCGAACGGTCGGTAGAGAAAGGATACCACCATTCGAAAGCAGGGTCAAGAGAATTTGCTGAATTACGTAACAAGTGTGCCATCAGGAGCGATTTGCTGAAAAATGCTTTGAAAGCGCCCTGTCGCGAGGAGGCCATTGTGAGCGAAGCGCCCGTCCCAAGCAAAGTCGTAGCGCGGAATTCATTCCGCAACCTAAAGCGACATGAATGTCGCGCTACAAAGCCTTCGCGGTTGTGATAGTTTTTCAAGAGCAATTCTATAGAATAGAGCAGTTCGGGCTTCCCGCCACAATTCCTCACATTTTTCTTGCAATTCTCATCAAACAGGTATATAAAAACTCAATAAATCACCCGTTACGATCTAATTCAGGAAAGGACGAGAGAAATGAACCTTCCCAGCCACCTGGTTGTTCAAACCCAAAACCATTATCGCAGCCTGATCAACCGCCGCGCTTATACCAAAGGAGAAATCATCTGTCCCATTCCTACCGAGGCGGTTTACGATCACCCCAGCCAGTTCACAGTTCAGGTCGATCGTAACCGCCACGTAGAAGTCCAGGAACTTGCATCCATGAATCATTCTTGCAACCCTAATACCATTCTGGATACAACTCAAATGCGCGTCATTGCCACGCGAGACATCCAATCTGGTGAGGAACTCACCTTCTTCTATCCCTCCACGGAATGGGAAATGAGCGCCCCCTTTATTTGCCTGTGCGGAGCACCCAATTGCATCCATGTGGTAGCAGGGGCGCGGTTCCTCCCCCTTTCCACCCTTGAGCACTACTACCTCAACCCCCCTATCCGCGAATTGATGATTGAGCTGCTCAATGGCACACAAAACCATCTGACCCGGTTACTTCAAAATCACTGATAAAAAATCCCGAGATCCATGGGTCTCGGGATTTTTATTTTCAGGCTTTGCGCAAGCCGATCTTCATCTGCTCGCCATCGAAAACCGCACCTATGACTGTTACCCCCTCGGGTGG
>JBMFPJ010000197.1:0-4614 GCA_049969175.1 Anaerolineae bacterium
CCAGTTCGCCGTTGGGGGGTTCGATGAGCGCCAGGGCGGCGGTTTCTACCTGTAGGGCGGTCATGGTCTGGTTGAGCAGGTGTTGCCAGACTTCGCGCGTTTCCAGCGAAGTGTTGATGGCTGCTGCTCCCTCCGCCAGGGCGGTCATCACCCGGGCAGTGCGCTGACTTTCGGTGTACAGGCGGGCGTTCAAAACGGCCACGCTGGCCTGATCGGCGATGGCCTGCATCAGTTCGAGATGCTCTTCGTTGAAGGCGTTTGGCACAGGGTGCACCAGGGTCAACACGCCGACCAGCCGTTCACGCGCCAACAAAGGGACGCAAATGGCGGCTTTGGCTCCTGTTTTTTCCACGGAATCGTCATCGCGACGTAGCCAACGTTCATCTTTGCTGGTATCGGGCACCAGTGCCGGGCGACGATGGCGCATAACCCAACCGGCCAGGCCGCGTTCGACGGTTTCGCGCAGTTGTTGGGTGGTGTGCTCGTGGAAGCGATTGCCGTAAACGATCGTGGCATCTACCGGTTTACCCAAATCGTCGAGGACAACAATGCTGCCGCGCTCTCCCCCCACGTTTTGGAGCGCGGCATAGAGCAAGCGTTGCAACACGGTTCTTAAATCGAGTGCAGCGGCCACTTCACGGCTGACGCCCATGAGTAGCTCAAGCAAGGCACGGTTTTGGTCTTCGGGCATTTCCATCCTGCCTGCGTGTATTTCAGAGATATTTCAATCCGCTACCCGTGTTAAATAATACCACGCGCTCATCTTTTCGTAGCCAGCCAGTTTCCAGCAGGTGCTTCAGGGCGGCAAAGGTAGCTGCGCCTTCAGGAGCGGTGAAGATGCCCTCGCCTGCTGCCAGTTCTCTTTGTGCCTGGAGAATTTCCTCATCGCTGACGGCGATGGCTGTGCCCTGACTTTCTCGCAACACGCGCAAAATCTGGCGATCGGCAAACGGTGAGGGGACACGCAGACCGGAAGCGATGGTCGCAGCTCCCTGCCAGGGTTCTGCTTCCAGGCGTCCCTGCTCGAAGGCGCGGACGATCGGCGCGCACCCCGCAGCCTGAACGCTGACCATGCGCGGCCGCCGCGCCCCGATCCACCCCATGGCTTCGAGTTCGGCAAAGGCTTTCCACATTCCTACCAGGCCGGTTCCGCCGCCAGTGGGATAAAGGATGACTTCGGGTAATTCCCAGCCAAAATGTTCTGCCAGTTCCAGCCCCATTGTCTTTTTGCCTTCCAGACGATAAGGCTCTTTGAAAGTGGACACATCGAACCAGTGCTGTCTTTGGGCTTGCTCGGCGGCCAATCGTCCCGCGTCGGAGATCAGGCCATCCACCAGCACCAGTTCAGCGCCAAAGGCCTGCACTTCGGCCTGATTGGCCAGTGGCGCATCTTTGGGCATGAAAACATGGGCCCGGGCCTGGGCTCGCGCCGCATAGGCGGCCAGCGCTCCACCGGCGTTGCCCGCAGTGGGAATGACAAAATCAGTGATGCCCAGCTCGACTGCTCGCGCCACGGCTACGGCCAGTCCGCGCGCTTTGAAGGAAGCCGTTGGGTTGGTGGATTCATCTTTGATGTACAGGCGCGCCAGGCCCAGGGTCCGGGCAAGATGCGGCGCTTCGAGTAACGGTGTATTTCCTTCGCCAAGAGTCAGCCGTTTGGCGGGATCGCTCACGGGGAGCAATTCCGCCCAGCGCCATAAGCCGCGTGGCCGGGTGGCGAGAATCTGGGGGGTGAGCAGTTGGGCGGCCCGGGTTGTGTCGTAACGGGCCATGAGCGGTGATTTACCGCGCGGGGAGGCAGTGCAATTTTCGCAAACCGTTTGCGGCCGGGCGGCATCGTATTGTTGTCCGCATTCCGGGCATTGGAGGAAGAGGAGGGTGCTTTGGGCCATAGCGCATAGTATAGCACAGGCATTTGCATTAAAATTCGGGCATGGCTCTTGATGTTTGGCGTATTCGGGCTTTGTGTTTTGATGTGGATGGCACGCTGAGTGATACTGATGATTTGTATGTCCAACAGATGATGCGTTTTTTGCCGCTCTGGCTGTTTGCTCAGCCAGAGCGGACGGCGCGACGCCTGGTGATGTGGCTGGAGTCGCCGGGCAATACTTTGCTCGGCCTGGCCGATACGTTAGGGGTGGATGATGAGGCCATTGCCTTGTTGGATTGGTTGTATCGGCATCGCCGTCGCGGCTGGAAGCACTATCTGCTTGTTCCTGGGGTGGTGGAAATGCTGGAGAGTGTGCATCGGCGCTATCCGCTGGCGGTGGTGAGTGCCAGAGATGAGCAGGGGACGCTGGCTTTTCTTGAGCATTTCAACCTGCTCAGACATTTTGATGTGGTGATCACTGCACTCTCAGCTGCGCACACGAAGCCCTACCCGGATCCGGTGCTTTTGGCCGCGCAAAAAATGGGCGTTTCGCCGGCTGATTGTGTCATGATTGGCGATACTACGGTGGATATTCGGGCGGGCAAGCTGGCCGGTGCGCAAACCGTGGGGGTGTTATGTGGCTTTGGAACGCAAGCAGAGTTGCAAAAACAGGGCGCCGATTTGATTTTGCCCTCCACGGCAGATTTGTTACAGGTTTTGGCCCCTGCCCTGGGATAATCAACTTTATCTGCCTGGGTCGATTCTTTTTTTACATCGAATTGTGCGAATGTTTCAAAGAAAATTGGCGTTTCGGGTCATTCGCTGCGAAATCAACAAATAGACCTCCGAAGTCTTTAAGACTTCGGAGGTCTATGGTTTCATGTCAGAGGCTGGAAATTTTTTCGATGATTACCAGGACCGCCGTCCACCGCCGCCGTGGCCGCGATTGCGGTCAAAGGAGCGCGGGCGTTCTTCGCGAGGTCGAGCAATGTTCACTGTGAGGGCGCGATCCATAAATTGCTGTCCATGGAACATGGTGATTGCTTTTTGGGCTTCTTCTTGGGTGGACATTTCCACGAAGCCAAAGCCTTTTGAACGTCCGGTCTCGCGGTCCTTGATGAGAGCAACGGATTGGACAGTCCCGGCCCGGGTGAACAGGGTGCGCAGGTCATCTTCCGTGGCCGAGTATGCCAAATTTCCTACGTAAAGCTTTGTTTCCATCTCTTCTCCATGCAAAATGATGTGAGTTTTCCAGCCTGGCTCACAGTGAAACGATGATGAAGTGTATCACGTTTTGAAATTTCGTGTGAAAATTAGCAACGACGCAGGTAGGGCTTTTTAGAAACTAACGCAACGAATGGCTATGCAAGGAGGAGCGATTTGCTGAAAAACACTTCGAAAGGGTAAGGGTAATTGCTCAGGCTTGCTTTTGGTTTGTCATTGCGAGGGCGCCCTTCGTTTGTGCGCAGGATAAACTCCGCGTCCGAAACCATTGCCGATGCTCTTTGGAGATTGCTTTGCCAGCGGAGCCTGTCCTGAGAGAAGCGAAGGAGTGGCTCGCAAAGACAGGATAGTGAGCAGTGAGAAGTGAAGGAACTTAGAAGAAGAGTATTCCAGTCAACAAAGCAGCCAGAGGGAGGGTGAGATTATCAATATCGCGGAAAGGCAACGATTCGACGGCGGTACTGGCCAGGGCGATGGCGGTGAGAGGTAGCAGATAGCGGCTGAACGGCGCAGGAAAAACGCCCCAGCTGGTATAAATCCACACAATCAACAAGGCCAGAAGCCAGCCACCGAAGAACACGCTCAGCGAACCGGCCACAGATTTGCCGCGATTCCACGGCAGGCGAGCCGAGCGGACGCGCCGTCCGATCACATCGGCCAAGCCATCGCCGCCACAAAGCATCATCAGGGCAACGATGCCGATGGGCGATTCTTTCCAGTAAAGCAAGGTAAAAACGACGAAGACGATGCCATAAAAGAGCGGTCCGCGCAAAATCTCGCGACGGTCACCGCTGCGGGATATGGCCTGGACGGCGGCCTCGTCTTTCATCCATCCCAACCCCACGAGGGCAAATTGGGCTGTAATGGCCAGAGGGACGAGCGCAGCCAACCAGCGGGCGGTAGCGCTCTCGTCAAACATCAACCAGCAAAGCACAAAAATTGGGCCCGTGCCGATGTGAATAATTTTGCGGCTTAGGCGAGGGTCTATCCAACCGCGGCTGGCGAAAAAATCCATTAGACGTAAAAAAGCCAGGACAGCCACAAACGTCAAAATAGTAGCCAGAATGTTGTTCATTTTTGCGTTGCCTCCTTCAGCCAGGCTCCTGTCCAGCCGCCGAGCACAAAGGCGACGATCAGGGCTGGCAGAAGCGGCATAAAAGCCGGTGGAGCGTCCAAACCTAAAATGCCTGAAATACCGCCTCGTCCCGCCGACCAGAAGCCGCCTACCGGTAAAAGAAGCGGCCTCAAAGCTGGTAGCGGTCCGAGCGGAAGGACGAGAAGGTTAATGATAGCCAGGGTTGTGAGCAAGGCAAAGAGGGGATTGGCAAAATGAGTGAGCATATCTCCTTTTCCGTTGATTGGGTTTGTCCTGCTTTAGAGCGGCTGTTTCTGCTGCCAGGACACCTTCGCGGGAGACTTTTGCATTGCGGTTAGGGAAGGTGAGAAAATGCGGAAAAAGTGGGCCCGGCAGGATTCGAACCTGCGACCAAGCGATTATGAGTCGCCTGCGCTAACCGCTG
>JBMFPJ010000198.1:0-4567 GCA_049969175.1 Anaerolineae bacterium
AGAAGACCAAACCTATGTAACTATGCCTGAATAGATACACCTACTCTTTATCTTTCATCTTGACGTAAAACAGGGTTGAGCCATCCATTTCCTGGGTGCGCATTTCGAACTGGTCTTTCAGGCTTTTCAGCAGGCGCGAGAGCTGACGATGGCCATAAGTGCGCGGGTCGAAACCGGGGTCGAGCTGGTAAAGGGCATTGCCCATAATGTCCAGCCTGGCCCAGCCATCTTCCTGAACGGCCATGTCGTAGGCCTGTTCCAGTAAGGGCATCGGGTCGGCCTCGCTCCGGGTTGTTTTCTGGCGGGCAGAAGATTTTTTCTCGGCTTCCTGGACTTTTTTCTTTTCTGGCAACAGGTTCTCGGTGTAAACGAAGACATCACAGGCATTGACGAAGGGTTTGGGTGTTTTCTTTTCACCAATGCCCATGACAAAAATGCCGGATTCGCGGATGCGGGTAGCCAAACGGGTGTAATCGCTATCAGAGGAGACCAGGCAAAAGCCATCCACTACGCCGGAATGGAGCAAATCCATGGCATCAATGATCATGGCGCTGTCGGTGGCATTTTTGCCGATGGTGTAGCGAAATTGCTGGATGGGCTGCACGGCGTAGTAGTTCAGAATCTCTTTCCAGGAATTCATGTTGGGCGTGGTCCAGTCACCGTAAATTCGCCGAACGGTGACCTGGCCATAGCGCCCGGCTTCTACCAGCATTTGGGGGAGAAGGGTGGACTGGGCGTTGTCTCCGTCAATCAGCATGGCAATTTTGTGGCGATGGAGGGATGAAATTTGTTCGTCTGTCATATTTCTATTATACTTGAGGCACACTCGTTTTTCATCGATTCGGCTCGTGCGTATAGTTGCCAGGAGGAGAGCACCCGTGGTTGAATCGATTTGAGCGCTCTGCACAGGGAAGATGTGCGCGGAGATTGCTTCGCCGCCTGCTGCGGCTCGTAATGACATCGGCAAGCAGGTTGATCTTGATGATTGCAACAGAGCATTTCCAGGAGGATAGTCATGCAAAACAAAAAAAGATTTTTAGCGCCGATGGGCTGGATATTTTTAGGGATAATAGTGGGATGGCTTTTCCCCATGTCGCAAGTTCAGGCAGTGGGGCGTTTTGTTTTTTCCGAAGAGACTTATCGTATTGCCAAAACAACTTATTTGTTTCAACGCCTGTGTAGCGAGTTACTCCCAACTACGCCGTTGGGGCTACATTATTTAGACCTGGGGTATACCCACATGAACCGCCTGGTAAGGTTGCTCTGGTATGATGCAACGATGACCCAGCAAACCTGGCGGGTGATTGACCTGTATTCTCCCGCCGTTGAAGCTTTGCTGGATGGTGAGGGAGATCGCGTAAAAATTACGCAGGATATGGTGGATGAATTGCTGGTGTTCCTTACTGGAATGGAAGAGAGAGCAGATGACGATTTGCGCCAGATCATTCAAGAAGAACGCGCCAGAGTCCCCTGGCAAGAATTGGTTGGCTTGACGGCCGAGGAAGCCTGGATCAAGCTGCAAGAAGCCGCGCCTGCCTCGCCATGAATTCAGATTTTCCTCCTGCCCTCCTGGATTTTTTGCGAAAAAGTCAGCGCATCGTCGCGTTGACGGGGGCCGGAGTCTCCGCCGAATCGGGGTTGCGCACTTTTCGCGATACACAAAGTGGCCTATGGGCGCAATATCGCCCCGAAGATCTGGCCTCCCCCGAAGCATTTGCCCGCAACCCCAAACTGGTTTGGGACTGGTATGCCTGGCGCCGTGAGGCGCTTAAAGGGGTGCGTCCCAACCCAGGGCATGAGGCCCTGGCAAAGATGGAAATGTTTGTGCCCTACTTTACCCTCATCACCCAAAACGTGGATGGTCTGCATCATCTGGCGGGTAGCCACCAGGTGATTGAATTGCATGGCAACATTCAGCGCGTGCGCTGTTCACAGTGTGCTCGCCTTGCCGACGCCTGGGGCGAAGATGAGGAGGAGGTACCGCGCTGTCTGATTTGCGGAGGAATGCTTCGGCCAGATGTCGTCTGGTTTGGGGAAGCCCTCCCCAGGTCTGCGCTTGAGGCGGCCGTGGAAGCGTCCCGTGCGTGTGATGTCTTTTTTTCTATTGGCACATCGGGGATTGTCCAGCCGGCGGCGTCTTTGCCGTTTGCCGCGAAAAATCGCGGCGCGGTGGTAGTCGAAATTAATCTTGAGCCAACGCCGCTTACCCCAAAAGCCGATTTCTTTCTGCAGGGAAAGTCAGGCGAAATTTTGCCGGCCCTGGTGCAGGCAGTTTGGGGAGGCTAATTCGATTCACGTTCTTCTTCCGCTGGCGGGCGGTTGCTGTGAAAGAAGGCTGCCAGGGGATCAGGAAGTTTGCTTTCCAGCCAGAGCATCTCAGCCCGCGCCTGGGAAAACGTCAGCCGTTTGAGAGCGCGTAGCAAACGTAAACGGCGGCGCAGATAGCGTTCCAAGGCAGAGATTTCATCCGGTTTGAGGGTGTTGAGGGCTTGCAAGAAGGTTTCCAGGCTCACATCTACCTGACCCAGGGTTTGCAGAGCGCGGCGAGTCGATTCGCTGAGTGGGTTGAGGGGGGTAGCCAGTCGCCCCAGAGCCTTGCGCAGCGCTTCGATGTTGACCAGCGGTCGGCCGCGTTCAGGGAAACGCCCGAACTCGTAGGTAAACGGCAGGTTGTGAATGGGACGCCCACTCAGGGCGTAGATTTCGCTATAAGCATATTTGAACGCCAGCCGTACCAATCCCTCCTTTTCCAGGCGGCGCATTGAGACTGGGATTTTGACCGTGTTGATCATCCCAAAGCGCCCGATTTGCGCTGCCATTTGGGCGTAGCGATGATCTTCGGCCAGCAGGACGGTCTCGTCGAAGCCGCCGATTCGCTCGTGAATCTCGCGGCGGGCAAGCAGACAAAAGCCCGGCGCGTGGGGGGCGATGGGTTCCATGACCTGCAAATACAGGTTGGTGATCTCGCACACCAGGAAGTTGAGTGCCGTTGGCTCCAGAGGAGCGATCAAGGGAGCGGCGACATCCAGGCGGCGGCGGTGGAATTCGCGCAAAAAGGTTTCGATGAAAAAGGGGGGCGGCAGAACGTCTGCATCCAGGAAGAACAATAGATCACCCTGGGCTACTCGCGCCCCGGCATTGCGCCCGGCGGCTGGGCGACCACCGGCTGTTACCCGCGCGCCCGCCTGATGGGCAATTGCCACAGTCTCGTCTTGCGAGCCAGCATCGGCGACGATGATTTCATCGGGCGAGCGCGTTTGGGCCTGCAATGCCTGGAGTAGAGATGGGAGACGTTTGGCTTCGTTCAGAGTTGGGATAATGACAGAGATTTTCTCACGCATGATTTTGTCATGTCGAGTTGGAACTCAAAAACACCTGTCCGCTGCGTGCAGGCAGATAGGGCAGGTGTAGTGTTCCGTTGCGGACTTCGGCTGAAGAGGGGCCGAAAAGGGTGGTGAGATGACCTTCGGGTAGGGTGCACGCCCCGGGAGCGGTAGCCAGGCTACGGGTCAGGGATGAAGCGTTTAAAGCCACGATCAGGGTTTCGCGTGAATCGTTGCGGGCGAAGACATACATATCATCGGCAGCATACAAGGTGCGATAATCGCCGCGCCGCAGCGCCGGATGAAGCTTACGCATGGCGGCACAGGTTTTGAGATAGGCCAGCAGGTCACAATCCCAGTGCGATTCGTCCCAGGGGAAGGATTTACGGCAATCGGGGTCGTGGCCGCCATCCAGGCCGATTTCATCGCCGTAATAGACGCAGGGGGCGCCGGGGTAGGTGAAAAGAAGCAGCCAGGCCAGCTTCAGGGCGTCACGATCGTTACCCGCGGCGGTTAGAAAGCGTGGGGTATCGTGGCTGTCGAATAGATTGAGCTGGGCATGGACAATTTCAGGGGGATACCAGGTGCGAATGGCGTCTAGCTGTTGAGCGAATTCGTGGACATCCATCGGGTGGATGCGCGGCCCATAGCCGGCTTTGCGGATTTCATCGAAGTTGAGCGTTTCGCGCCCGAAGAAGGAGAGCGCCGCCTCCCCAAGCGGGTAGTTCATCACGGCGTCGAATTGATCCCCGCGCAGCCAGCGATCGGCGCGTTCCCAGATCTCGCCGACGATGTAGGCCTCCGGGTTGATGGCTTTGACCCGCTGGCGAAATTCTTGCCAGAAGGAGTCGTCGTCAATTTCGGCAGGGACATCCAGCCGCCAGCCGTCAATACCAAAGCGGATCCAGTGTTCGGCTACGCCAAAGATGAACTGGCGCACGGCCGGGTTGCCGGTGTTGAATTTGGGCAGGGCGGGCAGGTTCCACCAGGCACGGTAGCCGATGGCGGTGAGGCTGTCTTCCCCTTTTTTGAGGGCGGCCGCCTCTACAGAGTGGGGATAGGCCCCCCAGGGTTTTTTGCGCGTCAGGCGTTCCGGGTCAAAGTGAAACCAGTCCACGTAGGGAGAGCCATCGCCGTTTTCCAGAACGTGATGAAATTGCCAGAAGCCGCGGCTAGCGTGGTTGAACACTCCGTCCAACACAATGCGGATATCGCGCCGATGTGCCTCATCCAAAAGGTAGCGC
>JBMFPJ010000199.1:0-4554 GCA_049969175.1 Anaerolineae bacterium
TGGAAAAGGCCGGACGGTTGACCGATGATGAAGCGGCTCGTTTGGCTGAGTATCCCTCAAAATGGAATCTTCGCTCTCGACAACGGAATCCGGCGGAAGTCCGCCTCGCGATTCGCCCAGGGACATCGAGCCGCGCGCGGCCTGTAAGCGGAGTCCTACCTCACGGGCGGCGGCGATCTCATCATCCAGTTTTGAGCCGTTCGGATAGAGATAGAGATGATCGGAAGCAGTGGTACAGCCGGAGAGAGCCAGCTCTGTCAGGGCAGTCTGTGTCGAGATGAAAATATCCTCCGGGGTGAGCCTGGCCCAGATGGGGTAAAGCGTCCGCAGCCAGTTGAATAGATTGGCATCCTGTGCCGGCGGGACGACACGGGTAAGCGTCTGGTAAAAATGATGATGCGTGTTGACCAGGCCGGGCAGCAAGATGTGACCGCGCAGATCGAGGACTTCATCGGCAGTGGTATGGCGCATGTCTGCGACCGGCGCTACCTCCTCGATGAAACCATCCCGAACGAAAAGACCACCTTCGGGAATCTCCCGCTGGTGGTCGTCCATCGTGACAATATAAGCGTTTTTGATGAGAAGCGTGGGCATGGAAAAATCCTTAATTGTCTGACAAATCAAGTTTAGCAAAAAAGAAACGCTCTGTCAAATCCTGAGCGGCTCTTGTGCAAAGTCTTTGTTCCCTGGGCTATAATCAAATCATGAAATCCTCATTCCTCTGGTTCCTGCTGTTCCTTTTGCTCCTCCTCAGTGCCTGCGCCAACGCCACTCAACCGCTTTCCTCGCCCACGCTGAGCGCACCTGCCACACTCAGCAGCCTCCTCCTCCCAACCCAAACCGAAACCCCTGTGCCCACCCCAACGCCCACCCCGTTGCCCACATGGACCGCTTCGCCCACTTCCACGCTCACCGCAACGGCGACCTCCCTGCCCACGGTGGAAAGCCTGAGCGCCACCGTGAACGTGGACCTGCTCAGCTGTCGTTATGGGCCAGGGCCAGAATACCTGTACCTGTATGCCCTGCGTCGCGGGGCGCGGATTAAACTGATCGGCCGTACTGACGGGAACAACTGGGTTTGGGTCTCTGGGCAGAACAAATGCTGGGTCAATGCCAGATTTCTGGAAATCAACGGCGGGAAAGAACAGTTGCCGATCGTCTATCCGGGGATCGCCCGATTACCGCTTTCCCCCTACTATCCTCCCACCACCGTGCTCGGCGCCACGCGGACGGGGAAGCGGGTGACCGTCCATTGGGCCGACATCCCGCTGCGAGCAGGCGACGAAGAGGATGCCTCCATGCTGCATTACATCATCGAAGTCTGGCGTTGCGAGGGTGGGCAGATCATCTTCGATCCACTGGCAACCAACGAGTTGAGCATCACCTTTGTAGATGAGCCTGGCTGTGCAGCTCCCTCGCACGGGCGCGTCTTCGTCCAGGAAAAACACGGCTACGCCGGGCCGGCTGAAATTCCCTGGCCCCTCCCCTGATCTCTTACCGCAATGATTGTGTAACTGCTCACCACGACCACAAAAACGTTGGTTGTGAGACAGCCTTTCCAGGCTCTCTCACAGCCTGGAAAGCCTCCCCCAAAAACACAGGGCGAGATAGGTTCTCGCCCTGTGCACTTTGGGAATGATGAAATTTTTAGTGGTGATGTTCGCCACCATGCACATGACCGTGCTCCAGCTCTTCCGGCGTTGCCGGCCGTAAGCCCACGACCTTCACATTGAAGTGCAATTCCTTCCCCGCTAGCGGATGATTGAAGTTCAGGCGAACCAGATCACCCTCCACACGATCAATGCGCGCATACATGGGATTCCCCGTGCCATCACTGACCTGAAGTTCCACGCCCGGCTCAATCGGCATCCCTTCCGGGAAGCGATCGCGCGGCACATCCATATACGCATCCTCATCAATCTCACCATAGCCATCTGCCGGAGAGACCACAACATCTTTGCTCTCCCCAATCGCCATGCCGATCATCTCGCGTTCCAACCCAGAGATGATACTCCCGACACCGGCCAGAAACTCCAGCGGTTCCCGACCCACCGAGGTATCCACCATCTCTCCATCCACGAGCAGGGTGTACTCCATCGCCACCACTTGCCCATCCTGCACGGTCATTTTGTTGATCATAAAAAATTTATCCTTTCTTACTGGCAAAATATAGAGGGCCAGTAATAGACCCATTGTACTGCCTTTTTAAAAAAATAGGGAAAATTCGAGAAAAAAATCCCTCAACGCCCACCGTCTGGCACCTTATAATAGCCTGCACCATGACCCGTCGTCTTCTCATCCTTCTTACCCTGGCTCTTGCGGTCCTCTTGCCCCCCTTGCTCAGCGGTTCCCGTCATCTCCACCAAGCGGAACAGGCCATCGCTCAAGGGCAACCAGGACGCGCGGCTCAATCCTATGCCGTGGCGGCCTCCCTCCTCTTCTGGCAAACAGAAAGCTGGGAAAAAGCCGGCCGCGCCGCCCTGGAAGCCGGGCAAACCGACCTGGGGATTCAATACCTGCGGCGCGCTCCCCATCTCTCATCAGAAGGCTGGCTGGCCCTGGCACAGGCCTATCGCCGGCAAGGCGACCTTGCCGCGGCCGAAGCCGCCTGCCAGTATGCCCTGCACAATTTTGGCGCAAACGCCCCTCTCTACCGCCTGTTGGCCGAAATCTACCAGCAGCAACAGAACCTCCCTGGCGAACAAAGCGCCCTGCAAAATCTGCTTCTCCTCGATTCGCAGGACGCTGCTGCCCACTACCGTCTCGGCTTGCTGTTGACGATGACTCAACCCGATCAGGCTTTTTCTCACCTCCTGCTCGCCTCTTCCCTGGACCCGCAGTTTGCTCCCGTTGTCCGAACATTACGCACCGCCCTGACTCTTGCCGACCTCCAGCCGACGGAAGCGGGTCGTCTGGTCACCCTGGGGCGCGGCCTGGCCCTGGCCGAAGAATGGTTCCTGGCCAGCCAGGCGTTTCAACAAGCCACCCGCATAGACCGGGGAAACGCCGAAGCGTGGGCCTGGCTGGGGGAGGCGAAGCAGCACCTCGGTCGTGCCGGAAGCGCCGAATTAGATCAGGCCCTGGCGCTCGCCCCGCGTTCCGTCATCGTGCGTGGCCTGCGCGGCCTGTATTGGAAAAGGCAGGGCAACCTGGCCCGGGCACTGGAAGAATATCAGCAAGCCGCGGCGATCGAGCCGGAAAATCCAGCCTGGCAAGCCACCCTGGGTGAGATTTATGCCGCCCAGGGCGATCTCGTCACCGCCCTGAGCACCTATCAGCGCGCTGCCCAGCTCGCCCCCGATGACCCCACTTACTGGCGCCTACTGGCCCTGTTTTGCGCCGAATACCTGGTGCACCTCGAAGATGTGGGGCTGCCTGCCGCACAAAAAGCGGTTGAGCTGGCCCCCGCCGATGCTCTGACGCTGGATGCCCTCGGCTGGGCACAATCGCAAGCCGGGCGCTTGTTTTTGGCCGAGCAAAGCCTGCTGGCCGCACTGAAGCAAAACCCGAACCTGGCTATGGCCCATTTGCATCTGGGCATCACCGAGTTGCGCAAGGGTGACCGCACAACCGCCTATGAGCACCTGTTGCGCGCCCGCGACCTGGCAGCGGGTACGTCTCTGGCACAACAGGCCGGGCAATTGTTACAACAGTACTTTCCCTGAAGCGCGTGATAAAATTCTTTTATGCGCATTTCTCCTCCCGCCCTCCTCGTCAGCCTGTTGACTTTGTCGGGCCTGGCCTGCGCCCTATCCGCCGGGCCATTTTTCGAAACCACCCCACCCCAGCTAGCCGCGGGGAGCGTGCTCTTCCAGGATGACTTTTCCGATCCGACCAGTGGCTGGAATAGCCTGCAAAGCGCCGAAGGGGTGATGAGCTACGATGGCGGCGGCTATCGCTTTCTGGTCAATGCCCTGCAGGCACAGTTTTGGGCCACGCCCCCCAAAAGCGCCAGAGATGTGCGCATTGAAGTCGATGCCGGCAAACTGGGTGGGCCGGATGAAAATCGGATCGGTGTGATTTGTCGTTACAGCGGCAACGACTATTATTTTTTCATCATCACCAGCGATGGCTTTTACGGCCTGGGTCTATTCCAAAACGGCAAGGCCACCCTGCTCAATGCGCCAGAGATGCAATCCAGCCCGGTCATCAAAACCGGTCTGGCTGTTAATCACCTGCGCGCCGATTGCATCGGCGAAAAGCTTTCATTGTACGTCAACGGTGAATTGCTGGCCGAAGCCCACGACGCCACCTTGAAAGAAGGCGAAATGGGCCTGCTGGCCGGCACATTTTCCCACCCCGGTGTGGATGTGATCTTCGATCATTTCGTCGCCACACAACCGTAGCGCGGGATTCATCCCACAACTTAAAGCGATATGAATGTCGCACTACAAAATCTTCGCGGTTGTGATAGTTTTTCAAGAGCAATTCTGTAATTAACCACCACTTTCACCATTCCCCCCTGTCCACGGTCAAACAATCAGACCGCACGTTTCTTTAGAGAGTGTTTTGAAATTCATGTTCCAACCACAGATGAACACAGATAAATTGGAT
>JBMFPJ010000200.1:0-4547 GCA_049969175.1 Anaerolineae bacterium
AGTGCTCGGACAATTGCAAATGGATATGCCGCGCGCCTCCTTCGATACCTGGGTGCGTGACACCCATCCGCTCTCCTATGAAAACGGCGTTCTCACCATCGCAGTCCGCAATGCATATGCCCGTGATTGGTTAGAGAGCCGCCTGGCCAGCACCGTCAGCCGGCTTCTCATTGACATTCTCAACACCAACGTCTCCGTCAATTTTGTCGTCTCTCATGTAGATGAAAGCGCCTCATTCTCGGACTCGGAGGCGGTTACCGTTTCCCAGACGGTTCCCTCCGCCCCCGAAGTGTCGGCGCGGCACCCCAACCTCAACCCGCGTTACACCTTCGAAACCTTCGTCGTCGGCTCTGGAAATCGCCTGGCGCATGCTGCCTGCCAGGCTGTGGCCGAAAAACCGGCGCGTGCCTACAACCCCCTTTTCCTCTATGGCGGCGTTGGGCTGGGCAAAACCCACCTGTTACATGCCATTGGCAATGCCTGCCATGCGCGTGGCCTGAACGTTTTATACGTCTCCTCTGAAGAATTTACCAACGACCTGATCAACGCCATTCGCACCCACACCACCCAGGCCTTCCGCGAAAAATATCGCTCTGCCGACGTCCTATTGATTGACGACATCCAATTCATCGCGGGGAAAGAATCTACCCAGGAAGAATTTTTCCACACCTTCAACACCCTGCACGGACAGGACAAACAAATTATCGTCTCCTCCGATCGCCCACCGAAAGCCCTGGTCACATTGGAAGAGCGCCTGCGTTCGCGCTTCGAATGGGGCCTCACTGCCGACATCCAGCCACCCGATCTGGAAACCCGCCTGGCCATTTTGCGCTCCAAAGCCGAGCGGACAGGGCGCCTCATCCCCGATGAAATTCTAGAAACGATTGCCCGCCGGGTTCAATCTAACATCCGTGAACTGGAAGGTGCCCTGAACCGCATCATTGCCTTTGCCGAACTCAGCGGTTCTTCCCTGACCCCGGCCCTGGTCGACGTTGCGCTGGCCGATCTCCTGCCCCAGCGCGGGGAAATCGAGGCCCGGCAAGTTGTGGACCTGGTGGCGCGGCGCTACAACCTGACCACTGAAAAACTTCTTGGCCGCGATCGCTCGCGCGAAGTCGCTCTGCCGCGACAAATCGCCATGTACCTGCTGCGCGAGGTGGCCAATTTCTCTCTGCCGCAAATCGGTGAAGCCCTGGGAGGGCGCGACCACACCACCGTCATGTACGCCATTGAAAAAATTGCCGACCAGATGGAGCGTGACGACCGCCTGCGCCGCGACATCCTCCAGATCAGGCAACAACTCTACGGCCAAAGCGTTCCGTTTTAGCCACTTCAGGACAGGCCAACCGGCCTGTCTTTTTTTGGCTCTCTGGTAGTTGCCGAAATCTTCCCAGGCGAACGACGCCGAAATGTCAGCCGGGCTTTCCACCCCGTCAAAATAAGATTTCCGACCTGCCAGATGATGACGGTAGCCCTCTCCCCTCTCCATCCAATCCTGGACCGCCTCGAAAGGCTGTCCCACGTTCTCCTGTCCGAATTCATGTGTGACTTCAGATTTTCTGATTGCAGCCCATATTTGCCTGTGGTATAATCCCGCCGCTTCCGTATGGAAGCCATTTTGCCCGAGGGCAGGCAACAAATGCCCAGATCACACACGCTTGCAGACCTTCCAGCGCGTGCCACGAACCAGATGGGCGTGGTTGCTGGCGGGGATGAAGCAAGCGGAGGCCAAACGCGAAGGAGGTTTTCCCTTATGGCCATCATTTCTATGAAGGCCCTGCTTGAAAGCGGCGTCCATTTCGGTCACCGCACCAACAAGTGGGACCCCCGTATGAAGCCGTACATCTTCACCGAACGGAACGGCATTCATATCATTGACCTGCAACAGACGGTCAAACTATTGAACCAGGCTTACAACGTTATCCGCGACGCAGTTGCCAACGGTGGCACCATCCTGTTTGTGGGCACCAAACGCCAGGCGCAAGAAACGGTTGCTGAAGAAGCTATTCGCTGTGGCATGCCCTACGTGACCGAGCGCTGGCTGGGTGGTATGCTCACCAACTGGACTACGATGTATCAGCGCATCCAGGAACTGGATCGCCTGGAAAAAATGCGCGATAGCGGTGAAATCAACCGCCTGACCAAAAAGGAAGGCTTGCTCATCCAACGCGAAATCGATCGCTTGCAGACGCGCCTCTCTGGCGTCCGCAACATGAAACGCCTTCCCGACATGCTCTTCATCGTGGATGTGTGTCGCGAATATGCCGCGGTTCATGAGGCCAACCTGCTCAACATCCCGATTGTGGCGCTGGTGGATACCAACTGCAACCCGCAAAACATTGACTACGTCATCCCCTCCAACGATGACGCCATTCGCGCCATCAAATTGCTGGTTGCCAAAATCGCCGATGCCGTCCTGGAAGGCAAGGCCATGCGCAAGGAAGAAGAAGCTGCTGCAGAAGCCGCAGCCGAGGCCGCTCAAGTAGCCGCCGCGGCCGCCCGCAAACCCAGCCGCGAGGTGATTGTTGATGTGGAAGATGAGGAAATCGGCGAAGAAGATCTACTCGGAGAAGCAACCCTGGCCAAATTGAACTTTGCGCGCAAGCCAGCAGAAGACCTGCTGGATGACGAAGAAGAAATCCTGGATGATGAGGAAGAAGCAGAATAAACTGCTTAGAGGAAATCAATATGGAAATTACTACTGAAATGATTAAAGAATTGCGGGCGGCTACCGGTGCCGGCGTGTTGGATTGCCGCAAGGCCCTCACCGAGGCCGGAGGTGACTTCCAGAAAGCGGTGGATTACCTGCGCGAAAAAGGCCTGGCCACGGCGGCCAAACGCGCCGATCGCGAAGTCTCGGAAGGTGTGGTGGAATTGTATTCCCATGGCAACGGCCGCGTGGGTGTGATGGTGGAAGTGAACTGCGAAACCGACTTTGTTGCTCGCTCAGAGGCCTTCCGCACCCTGGCCCATGAAATCGCCTTGCAAATCGCCGCCGCAGCCCCGCGCTACATCAAAGAAGACGAGATTCCCGCCGAAGTCCTGGAACATGAAGCGGAAATCGCCCGCGCCCGCGCCCGGGAGGAAGGAAAACCCGAAAGTGTGGTCGAGAAAATCGTTCAGGGCCGCATCGAAAAATTTAAAGATGAAGTGGTATTGCTGCGCCAGCCCTATATTCGCGATGAAACAATGACCATTGAAAAACTCATCATGCAGAACATCGCTGCCATTGGCGAAAATATCGTCGTGCGGCGCTTCCAACGCTGGGAGTTGGGCGAACGCTTATAGTGTTCAAAAGGCCAACCTTCGGGTTGGCCTTTTTTGTGAGAAGAATTTGTGATAGAGTAAAACAGGAGTGATGGGATGAGTGAACTGAAATACAAAAGAATTTTACTCAAATTAAGCGGCGAGGCGCTCAGTGGCCCCTCTGGTTTTGGCATTGATGTTGCCGAGGCAGAGGCAATCGCCATTCGCATCAAAGAAGTGCACGAGATGGGGGTTCAGGTCGCGACGGTGATCGGAGCGGGCAACCTGTGGCGTGGTAAACAAGGCCTGGAACGGGGCATGGATCGCGCCACCGCCGATTACATGGGCATGTTGGGAACGGTGATGAATGCCCTCGCCCTGATGGATGCCCTGGAACGAATGGGCGTTTATACCCGCGTCCAATCGGCCATCGAAATGCGTGCCGTGGCCGAGCCGTACATCCGCCGCCGTGCCATCCGTCATCTGGAAAAAGGACGAGTGGTCATCTTTAGCGCTGGAACGGGTAATCCCTTCTTCTCGACCGACACTGCAGCGGCCTTGCGCGCCACTGAAATGGACGCGGACGTGCTCATCAAGGCGACCAAGGTCGATGGTGTATATGACGCCGATCCAAAGAAAAATTTGAGCGCACAAAAATTTGACGAAATCACCTACAGCGACTTCCTCAGCCGTCGCCTGGGGGTCATGGATAGCACTGCGGTCACCCTGTGCATGGAAAATAACCTGCCGATCCTGGTGCTGAATTTGTGGGACCCGAAGGCTTTGCCGGCTGCGTTGCGTGGCGAAAAAATAGGAACGCTGGTGCGGGGCTGAGTCCGCCGGCCTCTCCGTTTGCTCTCAATTCCTCTCCTGCTCGCTCAAGCCATAGCAGAAAATCCTGTTTTAGGGTATCCTTATAACGAACACTTTTGACGGAGGACGAGGTGATAAAAGACATCTTGAAAGATGCCGAGAACCGCATGAATGGCGCCATTCATGCTCTGAAGGAGGATCTGGTGGCGATACGCACTGGACGCGCCAGCCCGGCCTTGGTGGAAAAACTCCCCATTGAATATTATGGTGCTCCCACCCCGCTGATGCAACTGGCCTCGATCAGCGTGCCGGAGCCGCGTTCGTTGCTGATTAAACCGTTTGATCCCTCCACCCTGAAGAACATCGAACGAGCGATTCAAGCCTCGGATCTTGGCCTGACGCCCAACAACGATGGCAAGTCCATCCGCCTCAATTTACCCCCCCTCACCGAAGAGCGCCGCCGTGAACTGGTCAAGCATGTGCATCAC
>JBMFPJ010000201.1:0-4528 GCA_049969175.1 Anaerolineae bacterium
CCATGACCAGCGCCCGCCCCTACCGCAAGGGAATGTCGGTCGAGCAGGCGCTCTGCCGCCTCGAAGCGGGCGCGGGAACCCAATTCGATGCTGAACTGGTCGGTCACATGGGCGAACTGGGACGCGCGGGCGACCTCGACCACATCGTCGGGCACAGCGCGGATGGAATTCCCCTGGTCACCTGCCCGCACTGCGGACCCGTGATCGCCATTCCGCGCAACACCAAAACGGGCGATATTCTCTACTGCCGCGCCTGCCATGCGGAACTTACGCTTCGCCAGGCTGGCAATACGTTTGAAGCCGAAATGACGGGCATGAGCGACGACCCGCGCAACCTGGAGCCGCGCCTCAACGAAGACGCAGTGGAGGATGTGCTGGCGCAGATTCGCTTACCAATTACAGTTGGGCGTCGTGTTGACTCCGGCTGATTTTCCCACCCATTTATACATGGTTACATTGGTGAAAGGCTCACCTAAAATGCCATCGTGAATTGCCCAGGATCGCAGGCGGATGCTATTGGCCGCCTCCCGCTGACGAAACGGATTCGAACCATCCAGGCGGGCTAACAAATCGCCTCCCTCCTGGAACCCGGCCTGGATTCTGTCCATCAGGCGTTTCCCCACCTGATAGGCAAAACCGTAGCGTTCAAAAATGACGGCATTATGATAGTAGAGTGGTTCGACAAAATATATTTCATGTGCCAGGCTGGCGACAAATTGTTCAAAGGACTGAATGGCTTGCCCTAATAAACGCAGACCGCGGCGCACCTGACCTGGAGCCAGGCCGGCTTGTAGAGCGGCTTTTTCGGCTTCTACATTGCGTTGAAATGTGCCGAATTTGGTGGGGGTGCCATCCGGCAATTTGTCCACGTCGAAGCGGGGCGAATCAGGGTCGTTCAAAATGTACAAAAGTACATGGATTTGGCCATTGAGGGTATCCGTCAGATGAGCATAGAGAATCGGATCGGGGAAGCCGGCTTGATGGTAGAGACGCATTTCTACATCACTGGTGCCCGGAGCATAGCGGAAAAAGAGCAAATCGGCGGCTTCGGGGGAATCCAGCGGCGGCAGGTTGAATTTTTGGATTAATTCGCTGGGAATGTAGCGGATATAGATAGTCCGCTTTTCCGCTTCGGGAAGGCGGTTGATGCTGCCGATCGTGGATAGATTCATTGCCAGCCTCCGCAATTAACGCACACGGCTCTGACGCTCTTGTTCGCGCGCTTCATCGCGTTTGGCGATGGCGGCGCGCTTATCGTAGGCCTTTTTGCCGCGTGCCAGGGCGATTTCGATTTTGGCCCGACCATTTTTGATGTACACCCGCGTGGGGACAATGGTCATGCCTTTTTGGCGGACCGCGTTCCACAATTCGCGAATTTCTTTTTTGTGGAGCAATAAGCGACGGGGCCGACGGGGATCGTGATTGAAACGATTGGCTTGCTCATACGGGGCAATATGGGCATCCATCAGCCAGGCTTCGTTGGCGTTGACCTGGACATACGATTCGGCCAGGCTCATTTGCCCGGCACGAATCGATTTGATCTCCGAGCCTTGCAGGGCCATGCCGGCTTCAAAGCGATCCAGTAAGAAGTATTCAAATCCGGCTTTACGGTTCGTTGCAACGACTTTGATGTTTTCGCTCATACAGGTTCATTCTACCATTTGTTTTTCTATCCCCATAACAAGATGGAGAGGCCAGCCAGCAGACGCAGGATTCCGAACAGGATCAGGGCAACGGGCAACCCAATCTGGTTGGATAGCGCCGGCCCAACTAACGATCCGAGCAAGATGGCGGCGTTGAGGATCAGGTTATACCAGGCCAGGTGAGCAGGACGATCATCCGCCGGGGTGCGTTCCAGCAGGTAGTTGGCATATGCTCCTCCTGCCAGGGACCAGACCAGACCACCAATGAGGGAGATGCCATAATATTGCCAGACTTCGGTTGAGAAAGTCAGCAAAATAGGGTACAGTGCCATGCCCCACACGCCCCAGCCGGTGACATCTTTGTTCCCGTGGCGGCGAACGAAGCGCGGCAGGTAACGAGAACCGATGAGTACCATCAGGTAGAACAGGCCGGTGCCGATGCCAATTTCGGTATCGGAGAGATGCAGGTGACGCACCAAATAGATGGAAAAAAGGGGAAGTGGCAGGTATTGGGCCAGGTGAAAACCGAAGAGCACCAACAGCGGACGGCGAAAGTCGGTTTTCCACACGTCCAGGCGCAGCGCGGTGAACCAGTCGGGGCGCGAAGCAGCTGATTTAACGGGATCCGGCACGGGGTCGCGGCGAGGCGCCGGGAATTTGCCTGGGAGGGGGCGAACAAAATAAAGGTGGAGACTGCTCATCGCCGCGCCGAAAAATCCAATCCCGAAGATCACCTGATAGCCGCTGGGAAAGGGCATGTGGTTGAGCAGGTAACCGCTGATAACCGATGTGAGGATGAATGTGACCGAGAGTACCATGTTGCGCACTCCGGCAACGTGGGCGCGGTATTCTTCGGGGACGGCGGCGGCGAAAAGGGCGTTGAAACCCACCGAAAGAGCGGTGAGCGGAATACCCATGTAAAGGGAGACGAGAATGAGTGCCCAGATTTGTGTGGGGGGATCGAAAAGCCAGGGGATGATGACCCATAGAGCATAGCCCAGGCGGTACACCACCGAGGTCCAGAAGACGGCACGTTCAACCGGACGGCGTTCGAGCCAGCGACCGGCCGGGATGGCGAAGATCAGGTTGAGTACGGCGCTCATGGCTCCCAGCAGGCCAATCTGAAATGACGTGGCGCCCAGGCGAGCAGCGTAGATGTTGAGGAAGTTTACCGCTGAACCGCTGACCACCCCAAACCATCCGATGTCGAAGTAAAGATGGAGAAAGTTGCGGCGATATTCGGCAGGGATTTCGGATTGGCGGAAAATGTTTATCAGCATATGAATTGATTATACTGGACATTGATCTGGGACAGCGCCCGGGAGGCTTGGTGCAGCCATTCCAAATCTAAAGAAGCCGCGGATTGAAATCCCCGCCTATTCCTGCGAAGCCGCCTGAAGGCGACTGATTCGTTGGCTCTGGCGGATTTGTAAGCCGGGCTGGGTTTGCATTCAGATTGGGAATTGCTGGATTTGTGAGGATTTGGGTGGATGGATGATAATGTGGATATAATTCCGCCCATGAAAAATTACAAAGCCGATTTTTTACTCGATCCTGAAGTCGTATTCCTGAATCACGGGTCGTTTGGAGCTACTCCCCGGCCCGTTTTCGCTGTGTATCAGCAGTGGCAGCTGCGCCTGGAACGTCAGCCGGTGTTGTTTTTAGGGCGGGAGTTCAATGCTTTGATGGCGCAGGCCCGACAGGCGTTAGCCGAGTATCTCCATGCTGCGGCGGATGATCTGGTGTTTATCCCGAACGCGACCTATGGGGCCAATATCATCGCCCGATCCTTGAATCTGGGGCCGGGAGATGAAGTTTTGGCAAGTGATCATGAGTATGGCGCTTGTGATTACACCTGGGAATTTTTGTGCGCGCAGAATGGGGCGCGTTATGTGCATCAGGCTATCCCTTTGCCGGTGAGGTCTGAAGATGAAGTGGTGGAGCAGTTCTGGCAGGGGGTTACGCCGCGCACGCGGGTGATTTTCATCAGCCATATTACTTCACCTACGGCTTTGCGCTTGCCAGTGGAGACAATTTGTCGGCGCGCTCGCCAGGCTGGGATTTTGAGTATTGTGGACGCGGCGCATTCGCCTGGTCAGATTCCGCTGGATTTGCAGGCGCTGGGTGCCGATGTGGTGTTTGGTAACTGCCATAAGTGGATGCTGGCTCCGAAAGGTGCGGCGTTTTTGTATGTTCGCCGCGAAGTGCAGGAAATCGTTGAGCCGCTGGTCGTCAGCTGGGGCTACCGCGCTACGCCGGAAACAACGACTGGCTCTCGCTTTTTGGATTTGTTGCAATGGACGGGGACGAAGGACCCGGCCGCGGCGCTGGCTGTGCCGGCAGCAATTGCCTACATGAGTGAGCGCCACTGGGATGTTGTCTCTCAGCAATGCCACAACTTGTTGCGTCAGGCCGTGGAGCGGATTTGTGCTTTGACCGGCATGGATCCGCTCTATTCCCTGGATTCGGATTTTTACAGCCAGATGGCCATCGCTCCCTTGCCTGCAGAGGCAGATTTATCTGCGCTCAAAGCGCGTCTGTATGATGACTATCGCATAGAAGTTCCACTCATTGAATGGAATGGCAGGAAATTCATTCGAGTTTCTATTCAGGCTTACAATACCCCTGAAGATGTGGATACTTTGCTGAGCGCTTTGAGTGCCTTGCTGAGATAGACACAGGTTATCATTGCGAGCGAAGCGAGGCAATCTCTTGCCTGCAAACGGCAAAGCCGCTTCGTTTGCAATGACCTCAGTGCCTGATCACTCCGAACTCACGTTATAATACTAACAACCTTACCCCGAATTGACGTTAGAAACGAAATCTTTGCGTAACTGCTCACCATAATTCACCTTTCTTAGCTTGCCAAAATCGTACAATTCAGC
>JBMFPJ010000202.1:0-4477 GCA_049969175.1 Anaerolineae bacterium
TGGAAAACGCCAGATTTCGGGTCAATGTTTCGGTCATCACATACTCCTGGTGCGCCTCCAACGCGGACTTCAAGCCGGATGAGGCCTCGATGAACAGATCAATCCGATCAGCCACTTCTAGTCCTGCACTCTTGCGCAGGTCTTGCACGCGGCGGATAAATTCACGCACCAATCCTTCGCGGAGCAGATCAGGCGTTAATTCAGTCACTAGCGCAGCCACATAAGCACCCTCTTCAGCGACCGCGAACCCCTCTTTCGCCTGCGCCTTGACTTCTACTTCCTCGGGCAAAATATCAAAAATTTCGCCATCGACACTTACCGCCAAAGACTGGCCTGCCATGAGGGTATGTGCTACCTGCTCGGCATCCATCGCCAGAATCGCCTTTTGGATGGCGGGGAATTTATTGCCATATTTTTGTCCTAACTGCTTGGGCAACGGCTTGACGGTGTGAGAAACCGCCTCCGTCGCCGCGTCAAGCAAGCGGACGCGCTTCACGTTGAGCTCATCCGCAATCAGCTCGGCGAACATCTCAACAGCCTTGCGCTCCGCAGGGTTGCCCACCGAGAAAGCCGCTTCAGCCAGCGGCTGGCGCACCTTACGATTGGCTTTTTGGCGAGCAGCATGGCCCAACGAGACCAGTCGCATCACCAGTGCCATATCGCGGTTGAGCGCTTCGTCAATGGCGCTTTCCTCGTACTCTGGCCAACTTGCCAGATGTACCGATTCGGGGGCAAATTTATCCACCGAAAGCACCAGGTTCTGGTAAAGTTCTTCCGCCAGGAAGGGCATGGCAGGGGCAATCAGTTTGCTGACGGTTACCAGAGCCGTGTACAGGGTGGAGTACGCTGTCTGTTTATCGGAATCCGACTCCGATTTCCAGAAACGCCGACGCGAACGCCGCAAATACCAGGTGGACATTTTTTCGACGAAATCTGCGATCGGGCGGGTTGCATTCGGCACATCATAACGTTCATAAGCAGCAGTGACCTCGCGTACCAGCGCATTCAGTTCTGAGAGCAACCAGCGATCGAGACGATTTTCGCTCCAACTGCGCGTGGTCAGAGTCGGCTGATCAAGATTGGCATACGTCACAAAGAACGAATACACATTCCACAAGGTGAGGGTGAAGTCGCGCACCACCTCGCCAACCAGGTCCGCAGAGAAACGGCGTTCGTTCCCTGGCGGAGTGGCAGTATAGAGATACCAGCGGAAGGCATCCGCACCATGCACATTGATCACGTCCCAGGGAACAACGATGTTCCCCTTGGACTTGGACATTTTCTCGCCCTTTTCATCCAGGATCAGCCCCAGGCAAATCACGTTTTTATAGGCTACGCTATCGAAAAGCAAGGTGCTGATGGCGTGGAGCGAATAGAACCAGCCCCGGGTTTGGTCCACCGCTTCACAAATGAAATCTGCGGGAAAATGCTGCTTGAACTCGCTCTGATTCTCGAAAGGATAATGCCACTGGGCTACGGGCATCGAGCCCGAATCGAACCAGACGTCGATCAGATCGGGCACGCGCTGCATCTTGCCGCCGCATTTGGGGCATGACCAGGTGATCTGATCTACGTAGGGGCGATGCAAATCCAGGTTGCTCAGGTCGCGGCCGGTCTTTTCGGAGAGTTCCGCCACAGAGCCCACACAGTCGCGATGCTTGCAATCGGTACATTCCCAAACGGGCAAAGGCGTGCCCCAATAGCGTTCTCGCGAGAGCGCCCAATCAATATTATTCGCCAGCCAGTTACCAAAACGCCCTTCTTTGATGTGTTCGGGCACCCAGTTGATTTGATTGTTCAATTCCACCAAGCGCTCGCGAAAGGCACTGGTGCGAATGTACCAGGATTCGCGGGCATAGTAGAGCAACGGGGTTTTGCAACGCCAACAGAAAGGATACGTATGCACATACGTTTCGGCGCGGAAGAGCAAACCACGCAGGCGCAAGTCTTCGATAATATGTTTATCCGCATCTTTGACGAACATCCCCCGCCAGGGCGTCACTTCGGGGATAAACGTCCCATCGGGTTGAACGGTCATCAAGACCGGCAAATCGAATTCCAGAGCCGCCTGCATGTCTTCAGCGCCAAAGGCCGGCGCCATGTGGACTAGGCCGGTGCCATCTTCGGTGGTGACAAACTCGCCCAAAACGACAAAATGAGCGGGTTTGTCTGGCGGCAGGAAAGTGAAAAGCGGGCGATATTTGACCCCGCGCAGTTTCTTGCCTTTAAACGTATCCAGAATTTTTACTTCTTCGCCGCGGAAGACTTTTTCCAGCAACAGGCGCGCCAGGATCAATTTTTCGCTTCCGCCGCTTTCGGTTTTCCGCTCCACAGTGACGTATTCCACATCCGGATGGGCAGCCACGGCCACGTTTCCGGGCAGAGTCCACGGGGTGGTCGTCCACACCAACAAAGATGTGTCCGGTTTGTCCACCAGGGGCATGCGCACAAACACGGAGGGGTCTTCGGCTTCGTCGTAGCCCAAAGCAACCTCATGATCCGAAAGAGGGGTGCCACAACGCGGACAATAAGGCACCACCTTATAGCCCTTGTAGAGCAAGTTCTTGTCCCAAAAATTCTTCAAAATCCACCAGACCGACTCAATATAGTCGTTGGTGTACGTGACATAAGCATCATCGAGATCCACCCAAAAAGCAATGCGCTCCGTCAGGCGTTCCCAGTCCTGGATATAGGTAAAAACGGACTTCTTACAGAGCTCATTGAATTTATCAATGCCATATTCTTCAATTTGCTGCTTGTTTGTGAAACCGAGTTGTTTTTCTACTTCGATTTCAACCGGCAGACCATGAGTATCCCAACCGCCACGCCGCGTGACATGATAGCCACGCATAATCTTGTAGCGTGGGAACATATCTTTGAAGGCGCGCGCCAGCACATGATGAACGCCTGGACGTCCATTTGCTGTTGGCGGCCCTTCAAAAAAGACATATTCCGGTCGCCCCTGGCGTTGCTCAAGGGTTTTTTTGAAAATTTGGTTCTGCTTCCAAAACTTTAAGATGTTCTCTTCCAAGGAGACCACGTCAAGTTTTGGGGATACAGGTTTGAACATAGAACATCTCCTCACAATGGGATTGCTCAGCGAATAAAAACTCTCGTCTCAACACAGAGACGAGAGTCATGCTCACGCGGTACCACTCTGCTTCCCAAGATTGGGCGCTCAGCCGGGGACTTGTTGCCGCATCCCCGCGACCCTGATAACGGAGGGCGATTCCGTCGCCCCTACTCTCGGCGCATAACCGATTTCAGGTTGAGGCTCCGGGAGGATTTTCAACCTGCCTGACCGACCCGGCTTCCACCTGCCCCAGGCTCGCTGGCAGCGCCAGCAGATCTACTCGTTCCCATCTACGCCTTTCAATGGCGCTGATTATGCCACAACGAAGAGGGGTGGTCAATAGTCTGAATTGGGATTGATTGCCAATATTATTTCGCAGGTTCTTCCTTTTGCCTACTACAACTTTTGAGTGCACACCTTCCACGCTTTGCTCGGGGCGGGTGCTTCGCGCACAATGCTTCTGGCGAAAGGGTGTTCAACGGAATTCAATGCCGCTTATAATTGTTTCTATGGACCAAACGATCAACCTCAATGGCTTGCCTTTGCGTGTACGCGCGGAATCGATCGAAATTCATCCTGGCGAAGTTTTGCTCACTGCTTCCCATCTGACCATAGATCTGCCTCGCCCTCCGCTGCGGTTCTTCCACCATGGCTGGCAATCCTGGTCCCTGGCCGCCTGGACAGAGCCAACTCCCCTCCCCATCCAGCAACCTGCTCGCCTACACCCCATGCAAATTGATCCACGCTATGCGCAGCAGCGTCTTCCGCATGGTTCCTGGCTGGGAGCGGTCGAGTTCGCCGACGGGGGCGTTCTTTTGCTGGGCGCGCTTGATCTGGAGACTCACGTTCAGTTAAACGGAACCCGCCTCGAGGCCTGGTGCGAAGCGGGTTCAGCGCGCTGGCAGCTCGCCTGGGGAGATGAATCAAGTGTCTTCAACGCGTACACCGCCCAGTTGGGTGAAATCTTCAACATCCCTCCCCCAAAACCCGCCCCACGCCTGTGGTGTTCCTGGTACAGTCTATACACTGCCATTGACGAAGAATTCCTCGGCCATGTTTTTGCCGAACTGGGCGATTTGCCCTTCGACGTGTTACAGGTGGATGACGGCTGGCAAAGGGTCGTTGGAGATTGGCAACCGAATGCCAAATTTCCTTCTGGCATGGCAGCATTGGCCGAAAAGATACGGGCTACCGGTCGCCGCGCCGGCCTCTGGCTGGCTCCCTTGATCGCCGTTCCCTCCTCTTCTTTGTTCCGTCAGCACCCACAATGGTTTTTGAGGGATGAAAATGGGCGGCTGGTTTCGGCCGGCTTCAATTGGGGCGAGCCACTTTACGCTCTGGACACCACTCGCCTCGATGTACTCGACTGGTTGAGCGGGCTGATCGCTCAGGTGCGGCACTGGG
>JBMFPJ010000203.1:0-4468 GCA_049969175.1 Anaerolineae bacterium
ACGAGAGCACGGCGTCCGAAATGGAGACTTCCAACACGTTTACTTGTGGGGATTCAACGTCGGGCGGACACGAATCAACCCAACTTTGCCGCTTAAACTTTGGATGGGAAACTATGACGTCTACATCAAGTGTATTGATGGGCGCTTCGCGTTGTTATCTGCTTTTGTTGTTTCGCGCCTGAAGCGGAAGCCGTTCATTCTCTGGACCGGAATTTGGACCCGCTTACAGACCTTATTTCACCGTTTGCTCTTTCCGTTTGTTCGGTACATTTACTTGCATGCAGATGCAATTGTGACATATGGCGAACATGTGAAGCGCTATCTTGTCGGCGAAGGTGTGCCAGAAGAACGAATCTTTGTG
The DNA here is from genome assembly GCA_049969175.1 of Anaerolineae bacterium. Lineage (GTDB taxonomy): Bacteria > Chloroflexota > Anaerolineae > Anaerolineales > Villigracilaceae > DAOUAN01. Next base: position 362 of record JBMFPJ010000203.1, read on the forward strand.
GCCGCCCACGCGGTGGAGAATGAGGCTTACAATCGCGTAGTTTCCGAAGATGAGAAGCGGGCCCTGAGCCGACAATTGAACATTGCACCAGATAAGAAGGTTGTGCTCTATCTGGGGCGTTTGGAAGAGATCAAGGGACTCCCCTATCTGGTGCAAGCCTTTGCTTTCCTTCAACGGAGCGATTCTATACTGGTTCTGGCTGGCATGGGGTCGGAGAAGGCGCAGCTGGAACAATTGGTGCAGAGATTGGGCATCACCGATAACGTGCGCTTTGCAGGTTATGTGCCTACGGAAAAGGCACTGATCTACTATGCCATGGCCTATGTATTTGTTCTACCGTCCATTACTGTGCCTTACGGCAAAGAACCCTGGGGTCTGGTAGTCAATGAAGCCTTCAATCAAGGTGTGCCGGTCATTGCTACTGATGCAGTGGGAGCAGCAGCTGGCGGACTGGTACGGGATGGAATCAATGGATTTATAGTAGCGGAGCGCGACAGCACTGCCCTGGCACATGCCTTGCAGCGTATTCTAGATCGCCCGGTTTTGCGCGAGCAACTGGGCGAGGCCGCCCGGCGAAGCGTTGCTGATTGGGATAATGAACGCATGGTGTTGGGGTTCAGGAACGCCATTGAATATGTGATGAGAGCAAGGACATGAGTCGGATGCGCGTTCTACGAGTGCATAATTATTACCAGCGACCAGGCGGAGAAGATGTAATCTTCGAAGCGGAGGGGAACCTCTTGCGCGAGCATGGCTGTGAGGTCCGTGAGCATGTAGATCACAATGACAAAATTAATGGCATGAATGTGCTGAGCGCTGCTAGTCAGGCCATTTGGTCCTGGCCAACTTACATAATCATGCGCAGGTTGATAAGAGACTTTCAACCAGATGTTGTTCATTTTCACAATACCTTTTTTATGATTTCTCCCTCAGCCTATTATGCCTGCCACGAGGCGCACGTCGCCGTGATCCAGACCCTGCATAATTATCGGCTGTCTTGCCCTTCCGCAATTTTCTATCGAGACGGGGCTATTTGCGAAGAATGTCTTGGCAAGTTTTTTCCCTGGCCGAGCATTCGATATCGTTGTTACCGTGCTTCGCGCCCCCAGACAGCCATTGTTGCCACCATGTTAGCTTTTCATCGCGCTATTCGAACTTGGCAAAGCAAGGTCAATGTTTACATTGCGCTTACTGAGTTCAGTCGCAGTAAATTCATTCAAGCCGGTCTGCCTGCCGAGCGGATTGTTGTCAAGCCGAATTTTGTCACCGATCCAGCTGAGGGGGGCGGCAGGAAAAGTGCTGGTGAGTATGTGCTTTATGCCGGCAGGCTCTCTGCTGAAAAAGGAATCTCAACCTTGTTGCGCGCATGGAAAATTCTGGGCGCCATCCCGTTGATGATTGCTGGAGATGGCCCCCTGCGCGGAAGAGTGGAAGAATTCGCTCAAAAAAACACAACTGTTAGATGTCTTGGACATCAAGAGCATCGTGATGTGCAAAGACTGATTCGCTCCGCACGTTTTGTTATTGTCCCCTCCGTTTGTTATGAAAACTTTCCTATGATTGTTGTCGAGGCATTTTCGAATGGTGTGCCTGTCATGGCAACACGCTTGGGTGCAATGCAAGAGCTGATTCGGGACGGGGAAACTGGGGTGCTCTTTGCCCCAGGGAATCCTGTGGATATGGCCTCCAAAGTAGAATGGCTTTGGAGTCGTCCGATGGAATCGGCGCGGATGGGGCAGAATGCTCGTGCGGAGTATGAACAGAAATACACGCCTGCGCGCAATCTGACGTTGCTCTTGGATATTTACTCGCGTGCTATGGAGGCGAGGTAGGCGTGGCCACTGTCCTTGCAGTGCGTGTGGACCCTACGAATTACCAGGCGGCAACCCAACAGATCGTGGATTGGGCCCACACAGCGCAGAGCCGCTACGTTTGCCTTGCTAATGTTCACATGCTCATGGAGGCATATGACAGCCCAGAAATCACAACGATTGTCAATGGTGCAGACCTGGTGACGCCTGATGGAATGCCCCTGGTATGGATGCTCCGTCTCAAAGGACATCGCTCTCAAGAGCGAGTCTATGGCCCTACCTTGATGTTGCATGTTGTTGAGGCCGCAAGACGCGAGAATTTGCCGGTGGGGTTTTACGGGGGTGCGCCTGAAGTGTTGGAGTTACTGGTAAAACAGATGCAGGCGCGAAATCCTGGACTGAACATAGTATATTCTTTCAGTCCGCCATTTCGAGAATTAAGTGCGATCGAGGATGAACAGATCGTTGAGACGATCAATGCCTCCGGCGCGCGGATCTTGTTTGTTGGCTTGGGATGCCCGAAACAGGAAAGGTGGATGGCCGCTCATCGCGGAAGGATCCGTGCCGTAATGATCGGCGTGGGCGCGGCGTTTGATTTCCATGCAGGGGCAAAACCGCAGGCACCGCTGATCTTGCAAAGGCTGGGCCTGGAATGGCTTTTTCGCTTCCTCCACGAGCCACGCCGTCTATGGCGACGATACTTGTTTCACAACCCTCGTTTCGTTTTTTTGGCTCTTGCAGATCTGTTAGGCATTTTGGGAAAGTGAATGCTCCGACGCTTTTCAATCAACTTCGCTCTCTTTTCGATGGCCGTAGATGGAATCTTAACAGCCAGCGCTCTTTGGGTGGCAGCCGCGGTACGTCCAGCATTGAATGGGCTGCCTTTTGTTGCCTCTATTCCAGCGCCTATTGAGCTCGAGTTCCCTTTGTATCCTCTCTTCTCTTTGATCTGGGTCTCGATTTTCTTTGCATTCTCGATCTACGATGGCCGAAAGTATTTGCGCGCAGCAGACGAATTTGCTGCTCTTTCCCTTGCCATCTTGATTGCCTCTGTTTCTACGGCCGGCATTCTGTACATGTCTTATCGCCAGGTTTCGAGAGCATTATTTCTGCTTTTTGTGGGGCTGGCCTTTTTGTTCCTGGTGTCCTGGCGCATTTTGGCGCGTCTGGGCTTTCGCCTTCGAGGGGGAATACCCAGTGGCGAGCGGCGTATTTTGGTGGTAGGTGTTGGACCGCTTGGGCAGACTGTACGAGAGAAAATCGCCCAGACTGGCATCAATGCACTCTCCTTGATTGGGTTTGTAGACGAGGCTTATCCCAGCCCCAACGAAAACTTGTTTTTGGGCCGGGTGGATGCCATTCGTGACTTGATTCGTGAACATCACATTACTGATGTAGTGATTGCTTTGCCTTATTCCGAATACTCTCACATTGGCCGAGTCGTGGATCTGACCAGCGACTTGCCTGTGGGCATCTGGATCGCGCTTGGTTTCTTTGATCTTGCTCTGTACAAGACGGCCATCGAAGACTTTGCAGGCATTCCCATGCTCGACCTTCGAGCCTCGGCGATTAATGATTACCAGCGCCTCCTCAAACGTGCCTTCGATCTCGTTTTTGGCTTGGGGGCCATGTTGTTTTGCTTCCCGCTCATGGTGCTTGTTGCTCTGGCTATTCTTCTCGAAGATGGCCGGCCGGTGTTTTTCCGGCAAATGCGAGTGGGGGAAAATGGACGGCTGTTTGAAATGTTCAAATTCAGGACGATGGTGCGAAACGCAGAACAGATGCACAGCCTGGTTGTGCATACAGACCAGGATGGAAACCTGATTCACAAAACAAAGGATGACCCACGCGTGACGCGCATCGGCCGTCTTTTGCGTCGCTTCAGTCTGGATGAACTACCTCAGCTTTTCAATGTTCTGCGTGGCGATATGAGCCTGGTCGGGCCGCGCCCCGAATTGCCCTACCTGGTGGAGAAATACCAGCCGTGGCAACGAAAACGTTTTGCCGTTCCGCCTGGCATGACGGGCTGGTGGCAGATCAGTGGACGAAGTGACAGGCCGATGCATTTGCATACCGAGGATGATTTATACTACATTCAAAACTATTCCATTTGGCTGGACATACAAATCCTCATGCGCACCCTGTGGGTAGTTGTGATAGGAAAGGGAGCATACTGACAAATTGGCTCTTGGAGAAAAAAGAATGTCAACGCGCCGTGTTCATCATCTGCTTGAGACACTTGCTTTATCCTTTGCTCTTTTCCTGGCAAACCTCCGCGCCTCGATCTTTTTCTCAC
>JBMFPJ010000204.1:0-4442 GCA_049969175.1 Anaerolineae bacterium
CCAAATCGCTCAAAACATCGCTCACCGCCTCCAGCACATCCCCGGCCAACACTGCGGCCGTCGTGCCGAGGGCCTCGGCGGCCTGCAAGCCAGCCTGAGCATGGATCCAGGCCGCGGCCAGAGCGGCTTCATAGGCTGCCAGACCCTGAGCGCGCAAACCAACGATCAAACCGGCCAGCACATCGCCGGTACCCGCACGAGCCAGTGCCGCGGTAGCCACCGGAATCACTGCACTGCGGCCATCGGGAGAAGCGATCACCGTAAATGCGCCTTTCAGGACGACGACATGTCCCCACTCACGGGCATATTTTTCGGCAATTTCCTGACGGTTGCTTTGAATTTCATCCTTTGTCAAGCCAGTGAGCACCGCCATTTCGCCAGGATGAGGGGTAAGCACCGCCAGGGATGGTAATTTAGCCGGCCAATCTTTGATTTTCGCCAGCAGTTTCAGCCCATCCGCGTCAAAGACCAGAGGGGGCAGGGTGACACTTTCGTTTTGGCTTTGCTCTGCTTCGCCAGGGACAAAACCGATGCGCGGTGTGCTCTTTTTAGGCGTCACTTTGCCGGAGAGAAGACGTTCAATAAATTCTCCAGTGGTTTCCTCCAGGCCAAAACCCGGCCCGATTAACATCGCTGTGGGGCGATTGAGATTTTCGAGCAACACATCGGCCGCATCGCGCGCGATCACACCCAGTTCGTGCGGGAGAAGCAACCAGGTGGCTTCGGGAAATTGACCGGCCAAAGCGCTATGCAACGGAGCAGGCACAGCCAGCGTGACCAGCCCCACCCCAACGCGATAGGCGGCTTTTCCGGCCAGCATGGCTGCCCCCGTGTAGTTGAGTGAGCCAGCCACGATCAACGCAGTGCCAAATGTTCCTTTATGCGCATCGGCAGGGCGAGGCGGCAAAATGTTGGCGACATCTTCCATTTCGACCACATAGCGCTGGAGATTTTTCCAGGAAGTGATCTCATCGCTCAGGCCAATATCTACGGCGAGCAACTCCCCCACTCGTTCAAAAGCCGGCATCTTGAGCAACCCTTGCTTGGCCGCCGCCATGGTGACCGTCAGGTCGGCTGACAGGCACTCTTCAGCGCTCTCGCCGGTATCACAATCTACGCCGGAAGGACAATCTACCGCGATCACAAAAGGCGGCCACTCCAATTCGGCCAAGGCGTTTTGAATCACCTGCAAGGGACGAGCAATTTCCGTTTTGAGCGGCAATTTGATGCCAGTGCCCAAGACACCATCCAGGACCACATCGGCCATTTCAATCCAGGAAATCAGGGTGGCGAACTCCGCATCGTCCTCAACCAAGCAAATCTCGCCACCTGCCTTTTCCAGGCGCTGAATTAAATCATCGCCTTTGCTCTTGCGTTTGATGAGATAGGCGCGGGCTTTCCAGCCTTCCCGCGCCAGGTGCCCCAGGGCAACAAGCGTATCGCCGCCGTTGTTGCCCGGCCCCACCAGTCCAAGCACCTGGATTTCTTCTTCTTTGTCCAGCGGCAGCTCCAGGACAATTTCTGCCAGGCCACGTCCGGCGTTTTCCATCATTTGGGCGTAAGTCAGACCAGTAGAATCGGCTTCCTGTTCGATGGCTCGCATTTCAGCAACAGAGACAAGTTTCATAGCAACCATCCTATTTTTGATCGATCGTTTTGAGCAGCTCCCAGGCAAAACGCGCCGTGCGTTCCAGCATGGCAGGCTCAATGTTTTCCATTGTGTCACGCAGGCGATGCCAGTTGGGAAGATAACCCTGTTCATTGTATCCCATCAGGCAAAGCGCATTATAACCATTGTTGCGCAGGGTAGGAACTTCTTCCAAAATCAACATCGGGCGTCCGCGAACATTCAACCCCAAAAGCGCCTGCAACCAAGTTGCCGCGCGGGCACCGTCGCCACCACGTTGCGACCTTCGTATCGGGCAATCCAGGGCTGGAAGAATTCCTCCATTTATTATTTCCAAAGATCAAAGGCGATGTCGGTCAGGCCTAAAGCCAGGAGCCGCTCTCTTGTCGGGCGACCCGTCGCCGGGTCCCAGCCACGAACCGCATAGTAGGCTTGCAGCATCGCCGCGAGGTCAGGGATAAATCCAGCCGCGCCGCCCTCCCCATAAGGTTCCAGGAAGGCTTTGGGCAAGCGGTCATTGGCAGCGGTTAAGCCCAGGCGGTGATTAATCGCCCGTTTCAAGTTCCAGCCGCGCTCCCCTGCGCGCAGCATCTCGTCTGGCGTCCAATTCAGTCCGGTGGCAGCGTTGATCAGCGCCACCTGTGTGGCAGCAGGCACATTGGCGAAGATACACATCACCAGCGAGTTATAGACGGTGCGCCAGTCCTGATGGCGGGCGACGTTGGCTGCCTTCTCGGCCTGAGCATGGCGCGAGTAATATGCAATGCCCAGTTCTTCATGGGTGTGTCCCCAATCCACAAAGAAATAGTCCGATTGATTGTGGCAGGCGCCGCGCGGACTGGTGGCATAGACCAGCGCCATGCCCGAAACGCCGCGCGGGTCATGGTAGGCCACTTCCAGGCCATTGACCTGCACGGCTTCCTCTTCAGCGCCAAAACGGGCACCAAAGCGGCGTGAGCCTTCCGCCAACAGGTTGCCCACACCTTGGCGATGGGCAATGCGATGGATCAACTGTTCAACGACGGCCACATCACCCCATTGCAGACGTAAGCCATCGGTATCTGCTTCGTCAATCACTCCTTTTTCAAACAGATGAAACGCCAGCCCAATGGTATTGCCCGTGCTGATGGTATCCATGCCGTAACGGTCGCACAACTCGCCCAGACGAACAATGGCTTCCAGGTCTTCGATCAACAAATTCGGGCCGAAGCTGACAATGGTTTCATATTCGGGGCCTTTCCGCTTCGCCCCGTCCCCCAGCCGAACCACCCGTCCGCAAGCGATGACACAGCCATGACAGGCGCTCCGCCCACTCAGGATAGTTTCCGCCATCGTAGCCCCCGAGATTTGATCCACGCCGGCAAACTGTCCCTGATGATAATAGCGGGCTGGCATGGCGCCCAAATATTCGCTATAGTTGGCCGCGCCCGCCGTGCCCAGTTCCCTCAACACCTGCGATTCATTATCTTGTTTGAGAGCGCGGTTGGCTTCGGAGCGCAGGGCAGCATAGCGAGCGCGGTCAAAGAGCGGGATTTCCTTCTCGCCGCGCACCGCCACCGCTTTGAGATTTTTACTGCCCATCACCGCACCCAGGCCAGTGCGTCCGGCAAAGCGTCCATGATCACACATGATGGAAGCGAACAAGACGCCATTCTCGCCTGCCGGGCCAATCGCGCAAACGCGGGCCGCCTTTTCGCCGATCGCGGTGCGAATCGCATCCTGGACTTCGTATGAATCCAGGCCCCAAAGGCGCTTCGCCTCCCGGATCTCGACCTGGTTGCCGTGAATCCAGAGATATACCGGCTCGACGGCCCTTCCCGTGATCCACAGGCCGTCATAGCCCGTTGAACGTAATTCCGGCCCCCAAAAACCACCGATGTTCGATTCCGCCCAAAGGCCGGTAGCCGCCCCCTTTCCGCAGATGACGAAGCGCCCGGTGGTCGGGCCAATCGTTCCGGTCAATGGACCGGTCATAAAGAGAAGGGGCGCCTGGGGTGAAAGTGGATCCAGATCAGGAGTGAGCGAAGCGTAGAGCAGACGTGCCGCCAGCGAGGCACCGCCTAAAAAAGATTGCTCCCACTCCAGCGGGACAGTATATTCCCTCACCTTGCCGGTGGATAAATCCACCATAAGAATAGGTTGCATGGCATCCTCAAGTTACAGGATTTCAGTCGTCACTTCTTGAGCGCAGCGGACAAAGTCCAGCACGGTTGGCACATTACGCATCATGTATCCCATACTGCCCTGCACTTTGAGTTTACTGGTCATCATGGCAGTCATCGGGTTAAGCTTGCCGGTGAGAATAGCCACAATATCACTGTAACGGGCTTGCAAAATAAACGCGACCTTCGGATAATCTTCCAGATTGACCCCGTAGGCCACCTTGCGGCATTTTCCATGCCAGAGATCCAGGTAAATATTGATTTTCTCTTTGTGATCACCCTCCGGCTCAATGGAAATCACAAGATCACCCTCCCAATTCCTGGCGACTTCGCCATAATGGGCATCGTTGTTGAGCTTTTCTTGCAAAAGGTCAAGCCATTCGGCGCTGGGAAAAACGACGGACATGCGAACCATCCTTAGCGTGAAATGAATGCCACCAATCAATCATCTTCCTCTCTCCAGTGGCAAATGAATTTTACCATTTGCCAAGCGGCAGATTGGCTACGACACTCCCCATATTTACCAACATGCTGAATAGTTACCCAACCTGATAACTTTTGGCAAGATTTTGTGTTTTCTGTTCTGGTGATGTTTGGATAGTATCTCGATTTTTGTGTAAAAGTGGTGCGAGATGAATCCCCTACGGGGACGA
>JBMFPJ010000205.1:0-4442 GCA_049969175.1 Anaerolineae bacterium
AGTTGAGCACCACCATTTGAACGCGGTTGCCATCGGGGTAAATGACCAGAACGTCGCGATTGCTATACACTCCAAGCAGGCGCAGGACACGGACGCGCAGACCGGTTTCTTCCCAGACTTCGCGCTCGCAGGTTTCGGTTACAGATTCACCGGCTTCCATGGCGCCTCCGGGCAGGCACCACTGCCCATTGTCGGCGCGACGGGTGAGTAGGATGCGGCCTTGCTCGTCGAAGATAACCGCGGAGCAACCGATTCGCAGGTTGCCTTGTTTGCTGATTCGCTCGCCAAAGAGAATTTGGGTCATGGTTTTTAGGCCTTAAGGAGTAGCTTGTCGAATAAAAGTGCCTTCACGCGACCCGGTAGTTGGGTGAGCAGGTGGTCGGGTAGGACAATGTGCAAACAGAGTGGCATGTTGCATCTCTTTCTGGTGATTTTGAAATTAGACTGAAAGGCTGGATGATTTCTTACGGGGGAAGGGTGTGCTATACTCGCCGAAAAGGTGATTTTGGGATGATGATGCGGAGGCTGTTTTTGCTGATTGTTTCCTGGTTCCTGGCGGGATGTACACTGGCCGTGCCACTTTCGCCTGCGCCAACGGCGATGTTTTCGCCCACCGATAGCCGGCCAACGCAGACGTTTACGCCGCTGCCGAGTGCGACCTGGACGTCCACGCTTCCCAGCCCGACGTTTTCGCCGGTGCCCACGCTGATTTATCCAACCAGCAGAGGTAAGCCGTCTTTGGATTTTCCTACGCCTACGCCTACTCCGTTGATGTATTTTCCGCCCAAAGAAAGCGGGTTCTTTTCGGTGGTCGTTTCGCGAGATGTGGTGTTTTGGGGCGGATGTGAACCCGCCGAGGTGGAGATCGCGGCGCGGGTGCTCAAGCCGCAAGATGTTGCGTATGTGACGCTTTTCTTGCGTTATGCCAATCAGGTGACGGGAGTACACAGTGATTGGCTGCCTTATATTATGATGCAAAATGCCGGTTTTGGGCTGTACCGGGTGACGGTCAATGCCAATGACCTGGAGCGTAAATTTTATTCACCTTCGTGGCTGGAGCTGCAACTTGTGGCCACAAATGCACGATTGAAAACGATCGGACGCACTGAGACCATTCGAGAAGCCGTTGCGTTTTTCCCCTGTCCGTGAGATTGGGGTGGGTAAGTGCGAGTCTCAGGATAGCTTTACAGAATCTTTAAAAAGTTCATACTGAATTTTTACGGGGGATTATTATAGTTTATGCCGGAATTTGAATCTTCCCGAAAGGAGAGTACGATGAACAAAACACTTCGCGTTGTTTTTATTGTCGTCGGCGTACTTGTTGTGGCCGGAGCCGGCTTTTTCGCTGGTCAGCTTTTTGCGCGCTGGCGTTCTTCTACCGCTACGTCTGGTTTGTGGCTGCGGCCCATGATGGGATTTGGTTGGAGAAAAGATGACCGCTTTGTTCCTGGTTTTCGCGGCCCCAGTCTACGAATGGGATGGGGATACCGCCGCTACGGGGGTGCGCCGGCGGTTCAACCTTTGACCGAAGAGCAGGCCCGCCAGGCGGCTGATGACTATCTTCAAAGCCTGGGCTTGTCGAATTTGAGCATTGCCGAGGTGATGATTTTTGATAATCATGCCTACGTTGCGGTAAAGGAAACGGATAGTGGCATAGGTGCCTTTGAATTGCTGGTAGACCCGATCAGTAAGACGGCTTATCCGGAGCCAGGCCCCAATATGATGTGGAATCTCAAGTATGGCGCCATCAATCACAGCCGCATGATGGGTGGTCGCCGGCCGGGGATGATGTGGGGAACGCAGGGGACGCCTTCACCTGCAGATGTTTCTGCCGAGATGCCAGTGAGCCAGGATGAAGCGGCGAAAGTGGCGCAGGAATATCTGGATAAATATCTTCCAGGCGCAAAAGTGGAAACTGCTGGTCTGGTGTTCTATGGCTACTATACCTTCGATTATGAGAAGGACGGGAAAATTATTGGCATGCTGAGCGTCAATGGTTTTGATAAGGCCGTATTCCTGCATAGGTGGCATGGCAACTTTATCTCAATGTCTGAATAGATGGCCTTGCGGGCGAGGCTGTTTCAATCCAGCCTCGCCTTTTTTGTGAGTAAAATGGTCTTATGTCGGCAAAAGCTAAAATTTTGATTATTGACGATGAACCCAGCATTCAAAATCTGGTGAGTGCGTATTTGCGCCCGGAAGGCTACGAAGTTTATACCGCCTCCGATGGTCCATCGGGTTTGAAAGCGGCGCGGGCGTATAAGCCGGATTTGATTGTCCTGGATGTTATGCTGCCAGGCATGGATGGGATTGAATTGCTTTCCCGTTTGCGCCGCGAATCGGATGTGTATGTGATTTTGTTGACGGCGCGAACGGAGGAGACGGATAAGGTCGTTGGGCTTTCGGTGGGTGCTGATGATTATGTGACCAAGCCTTTTAGCCCGCGCGAGTTAACGGCTCGAGTCAAAGCCGCGTTACGTCGCCTCCATGCAGGAGTCGGCCCGGGTCCGGAAGGAGGCGTGCTGGCGTTTCGCCATGTGCGTATAGATGTCGGAGCGCGAGTGGTTACGGTGGATGATCGCCCGGTGGATCTGACTACTATTGAGTTTGATCTGCTGCGCGCTCTGGCCGAAAATCGAGGGCGCGTTCTGACACGTGAGCAGTTGCTTGAAAAGGTATGGGGGAGCGCGTACTATGGGGAAATGCGGGTGGTGGATGTGCATTTGGGTCATGTTCGCCAAAAGTTGAGAAACCCAGATTTGATAACCACAGTACGAGGGGTGGGCTACCGTTTTGATGACGAACCGTTATAGGCAGGAGGCAGCATGGATACCATCCGTTCGCGGCTGGGGCTGAAGATTTTTCTTTCGTATTTGTTGGTGATTTTGATCGGCATGGCTGTTTTGGCGGTGACCACGCGTTTTACGGTGCCGGGGGCTTTCAATCGTCACATGGCCGGGATGGGACGACAATTTGGGCCTATGGGGATGATGCGCGATCCCACCGTGAATATGATGAGCGATTTTTATCGGGGTTTTCGCGATTCCTTCAACGAAGCCATGCTCACTGCTTTGCTGGTGGCAACGGCGGTGGCTGTTGGGGTGAGTCTGTTGCTCAGCCAGGGGATTGTGGCTCCGCTGCGGGCGATGATGCAGGCCACGCAGCGGATCGCCGAAGGACATTATGAGGAACGGGTGCAAATTCGTGGGTCGGATGAATTGCAGCAATTGGCAGCGCGTTTTAACACCATGGCAGAACAATTAGAGCAGGTGGAAATCATGCGCCGCCGATTAATCGGAGATGTGGCTCATGAGTTGCGTACGCCTTTGACGGCGATTAAAGGTTCGATGGAAGGTCTGATTGATGGTGTGTTAGCGGCTACGCCTGAGACTTTTGAACAAATCTATCAGGAGACAGAGCGCTTGAATCGCCTGGTGGATGATTTGCAAGAACTCAGTCGGGTGGAGGCGGGAGCGTATGAATTGTCTTTGCGGCCAGTGAGCGTGAAAAATGTGGTTGGAACTGTGGTAAAACGCTTACGTCTTCAGTTTGAAGAAAAAGACGTAGATCTATCAGCTCACCTGCCTGGCGAAGAAGTGCAAATTTGGGCAGATGAAGATCGCATTGTGCAGGTGTTGACCAACCTGGTGGGAAATGCTCTGCAATATACGCCGGCTGGCGGAAAAGTGACGATTTCGGTGGCGACTCAGGTGGATGGGGTGCGGTTCAGCGTGCGCGATACGGGGATCGGCATTTCGGCGGAGCACCTGCCCCATATATTTGATCGTTTTTATCGAGTGGATAAATCGCGTTCACGTGCCCGCGGCGGTTCAGGGATTGGTTTAACGATTGCGAAGTATCTGGTTGAAGCCCATGGTGGGCGAATCTGGGCGGAAAGCGAGGGGGAGGGAAAAGGAAGCACGTTCATCTTTAACCTGCCGTTGGCGAAGCGAGATAGTCGCTCAGGGTGAAATCGGTTTGATCACGCCGAGATCAGGGGAAAGCACACCAACAAGGCTCAGGTTGCGGCAAGTGGGGCGGTCGACGCGTATCAACAAAACACCGTTAGAGCTGAGATCTACCTGTATGGCGGTGTTTTGGCGGAAGGTGGAGTCGACGGTCAGTTTTTGGGTCACCTGGTAGCCAACGGGCAGATTGTCAACACAGCGGGTTTTATCCGGATGGGGACGTCCTTCATCATTGGCGCGCAACAGGGCACAAGTGTTGGGTAAATCTACATTGCCAAAGTTCGCAATGGTGACGTAGGCATTGGTCACTTCGCCCATGCCATGAGAAAGGTCGAAACCGGTGGTGCAGTCCAAAATATCCACCTGGATGGCTTGCGAAGGGGGGATGGTGAGGAAAACTGGGGTAGGAGTTGGGATCAGGGTGGGGGTAGCTGTGTCCGCAGGAGGTTCGGAAGGAGTGCTTGAAATAGGAGG
>JBMFPJ010000206.1:0-4392 GCA_049969175.1 Anaerolineae bacterium
GTCCTGCACGCCGGGCAACGCCTGCGCCCCCAGGATATTGGCATTCTCGCCATGTTGGGCATGGCCCACGTCCGGGTCTTTCGCAAACCGCGGCTGGTCTTGCTTTCCAGCGGCGACGAGCTCCTACCCGTCGAAGCCCCCCTGCAAATGGGCAAAATCCGCGATGCCAACTCCTACACCCTGAGCGCCCTGATCACCGCTGCCGGTGCCGAGGTCATTCCACTGGGCATTGCCCCGGATAAACCACAGGCCATTCAGGCCTTGCTGGAAAAGGCCGTACAACACAACGCCGATATGATCCTCACCTCCGCCGGCGTCAGCGTAGGCGCCTTCGACTACTTGAAAGAGATCGTCGAAGCAAACGGCACGTTGACCTTCTGGCGAGTCAACATGCGGCCGGGGAAACCGCTGGCCTTTGGTGCCTATCGCGGCATTCCGTATATTGGCCTGCCTGGCAACCCGGTCTCGGCGTTTGTAGGCTTCGAGGTCTTCGTCCGCCCTGCCATTCAACGCCTGGGCGGGGAGCAGGTGAACGAACGGCCGCGCCTGCGTGTCCGCCTGGCCGAAGAGATCGAATCGGATGGCCGGGAAAGCTACCTGCGCGCTGAAATCTACACAACTGCCGACGGCACCCTTCAGGCTCGCCTGAGCGAGCATCAAGGCTCCGGAAATTTGTTTTCCCTGGTGCGCGCCAATGCTTTACTAATCATCCCCGCCGGGGTAAAATCGCTTCCCATTGGTGCGGAAGTAGATGCCTGGCTACTCTAAAAAAGAGGCAAACCTATGAATAAATGGCTCTATCGTCTTTCCCTTGCCCTGGTTACACTTGGCCTGCTGGTCTCTATTTATATGACCATCTACAAATTGACTGAAAACAACGCCCTGTGCCTGGGGAGTGGAGATTGTTCCACGGTCAACGCCAGCCGTTATTCTGAGGTTTATGGCATTCCGGTTGCCTTTATTGGCGTATTGGGCTATGGTGCCATTCTCGGCTCCCTCCTACTCGAAAAACGCAATAACTTCTTCGGCCAAAACAGCACGCTCGTAGTTTTTGGCCTTACACTGGCTGGTTTTCTGTTTACGGTTTATCTGGTGTACGTTGAATTTTATTTAATCAAAGCCCTGTGTCCATTTTGCCTGACCTCGCAGGTTGCCATGACCCTGCTGTTTCTCATCTCATTGATTCGGCTGGTGCGCCAGCCCGAAACCCAGGAGGAATAAATGCCCCGTATTCGTTGCCACTATCTGGATTGCATCTTCCTCGACGACGGTTATTGCAGCGCAGCCGCGGTAGAAATCGATCCTGATACCGGTTGCGCTACCTACTCTCCCTCTGAGGACGCTGCTCTGGAGGAGGAAGAGTGGGAAGACGAAGAATTGGAAGAATGGGAAGATGAAGACCTGGAAGAAGATGAAGACGAATGGTTAGATGAGGATGAGGAGGAGTTTTAAAATCTTGCCCTTCTTTACAACTGAATAAACCTGACGGTTCACGGAAGCCAGTAACGAAATTGGCGTGTTCCTGCCTGATAGAATTGCTCTTGGAAAACGATCACAACCGCGAAGATTTGTAGAGCGACATTTATGTTGCTTTCGGTTGCGGAATAAATTCCGCGCCACGCCCTGAACAAAGACGAGGCCACCCCGGCGGTGGCCTCCGTCAGTTAATAAGACTTGTTCAATCAATCAAGCGGAAAAACTCGCGATCACGTTCAAAATGGCCAGGCTAGTCAAACAAGCCGTGATCAGAGCCAACGTGGTGGTGATTGCACCAGCAAGGCGCGAGCGGATCCATCCTGCCAGGCCAATGCCACTCAAGAAAATATACACAGCCGCGAAAATGACCAGCAAAGCATAGTTCCCCAGGTATTCCAGCTGAGTGGGGATGGAATTCTGTTCGGCTGCGGCAGCAAAAAGCAAAATAAAAACCAGCAAAGCATAGAGGAACATCAGCGTGGCCGCCGAAAAGACGACAATCGCCGCGGTGATCAGTTTGCTTTCTCGTTCCGTGGCCAAAAATTGAACTACAGCCGAAAAGGCGAAACCAGATAGAATGCCAGCCAGCGTAGCCAGGGCAGCGGTCTCTTGCAGGTAGTTATCGAGAGTCATCAAAATTCTCCGCATAGCGATATAATAGCACCCCGGCGGCTATCGCCAGATTTAGCGAGCTGACCCGGCCGCGCATGGGCAGCGAAACACTCACATCACAGGCTGCCAGCTGTTTGGGGGAAAGTCCCTTTTGCTCGTTGCCCAGCACTAAAATCCAGGGAAAGCGCGGGACAAGGGTTTGATAATCCACATCGGCATGAGCAGAGGTTCCGATCAATTGAAATCCACGCCCACGCGCCCATTCTAACCAGGCATCAAACGAAGTGCGTACCACAGGTTTCCAGAAAAGCGTGCCCATGCTGGCTCGCACCACCGTGGGATGATACAGATCCACACCCCCCTCGAGGAGAAAAAGAGCGTCTGCCCCAATGGCATCAAGCGTTCGCAAAATGGCGCCCACATTGCCAGGGTCTTGCGGCGAAACGAGGGCCGCGGCGTAGCGCAGGGGGCCCAAATCTGACAGGGTGATTTGCTTTTGGCGAGCGATCGCCAGAATGCCCTGTGGATTTTCCTTATCCGCCAGCGATTCCATCACTGCAACAGAGACTGGTTGAAGGCGGATACCCTGTTGCGCCGCCTGAGCAAGCAAACGGTGGGCGAATTCGCTGCTCAACAGATCGGGCGCATAGAGAATCGTTTGCAGCGGCCAGCGGGCTTCAAGCGCTTCCCCTACGTGGTGAATCCCCTCGATCAGAAACAGGCCACTTTCAGCGCGGGCTTTGTTTTGCCGCAAAGCCCGCGCCTGCTTGACCAGAGGGTTAGAAAGGCTGGTAAGAAGAGGAGCATCCATGGCTTTAGAAGTTTTTCAGCCAGTAGTACATCAATCACTCACCGGTCGGCGCCCAGATATTCTTCACCTGCGTCGCCTCGTGCAGGAACTCGTGACCTTCGCCCTGCTCGCGGGACATCCAATCACGCGATGAGTCATGCCTGAACACCTTCTTCCAAAATGTCAACGACGCCCTTAATCAGCTTTCTAATAGCCGCTTTTTTCAATAATCCAACGGTTTCTGCAACCAGGCTCGCATTCGCCGTAAACAATTTTCCTGGTCTTGCATAACTGGTGAGGCGCAAAGAACCACTTTGAAAATCGTTTTCTGTTAATGTGATGGCTCTCTCATCGCCATACGGATTGCTTGTCACCTGGCAAAGAATCCAATCGCCGCGTCCTGCTTCAGCAAGCACAACCGCGGGCCGCATTTTAGCGTGTGACAAATCTGAGAACGGAAATGGGACAAGAACTACTTGTCCGATTGCAGGTATGCCCATGCTGCATCCTCTTCAGGGCGTTCCCAATCTTCGGCAAGCGCGGCTTCGCTTAACAGCGCGGTCTCAGCGACAGGCGCCGGCTCATCCAAAATGGTCAGGATGGCGCGGCGGCGTGCGGGGAGTTTTATCTTTTGCGGCAGACGAACTGTGCCGTCTTTTTCAACTGTCACTTCGATTGATCGCAGTACCATCGTACACCTCTATTTTGATTATACACTCTCTCCTCACTCCCCCGTCGGCGTCCAGATATTCTTCACCTGCGTCGCCTCGTGCAGGAACGCATGACCTTCGCCCCGCCCGCGGGACATCCAATCGCGGGGGGAGCAAATTAGGAAATCAACAATGCGATGAAATCCGCCGCTTTGATGATGGGAATTCCTCTGAAAGAGCCAAGTTCCAGCAGGTGACGGTCTCCGCTGACAATGTAATTCACCTTTCCTGCAATCGCCGCCTCGAGAAATTTATTGTCGGCGGGGTCGGTGACGATTACAACAATTCTTTCTTCGGGCGTTACAAATTCAGCGTGTTGCAAAAGATATTCGGTGACCGTTACAATTTCTATCGGCAGAATTTTGAATTTTGGGCGATTGATCACGTCAAGATATTCGCGGGCAATCGCTTCGGATACGATCAACTTGAACTTTCCTGCCATCCATTCGTCAATGATAACGCCCAGATTTCCGCCCAAAATGGACGAAATGAAAATATTCGTGTCCAAAACCACGCGCATTATTTACCGTCCCGCACGGCGCGAATTTCGGCTTCAATATCCTCATCAGTGATATTCATTTGCTTCGCACGGTCGCGGATGGATTTAAGCGCCTTGTCGAATCGCTCTTCCAGGTCTTTTTCTTCGGGGGGGATGCTCAATTTCAAATAGCGGACAAACGCCAAGACGTCCACCAGACGTTTTTCTGGCAGGGTGGAAAGTTCGAGCATAATGGTTTGCTCTAAATTGGTCATGGCTCACCTCATTAATAAAATTATACCCCTCACTCCCCCGTCGGCGTCCAG
>JBMFPJ010000207.1:0-4332 GCA_049969175.1 Anaerolineae bacterium
GTGATGACCGGCTCCGCCAGCGACCCGTCCGCGTGGCAGCGGCATGTGCGCCCCAAGCAAGCCCGCGAGCGGCTGGCAGCCCGCCTGAAAGACCCGAACGACCCGCTGAAACTGGTCATCGTGCGCGATATGTGGCTGACCGGCTTCGACGCCCCGCCGCTGCACACCATGTACATTGACAAACCGATGCGCGGACACACGCTGATGCAGGCCATCGCCCGCGTCAACCGCGTCTTCCGCGACAAGCCCGGCGGCCTGGTGGTGGATTACATCGGGCTGGGCTACGACCTGAAGCGCGCCCTGGAAACCTACACCCAAAGCGGCGGCATGGGCAAGACGGCCATTGACCAGGCTGAAGCAGTGGCTTTGCTGCAAGGGGCGCACGAGGTGTGCAGCGCCTTGTTCCACGGCTTCGACTGGTCCGCCTGGAAGGGCGATTCCCCCTCCGCCAAACTGACCTTGCTCAAAGGAGCGGTGGAGCACATCCTGAGCGTGCCAGACGGCAAACAGCGCCTGTTCGATGCCGTCGCCCGCCTGACCCAAGCCTTTGCGCTGGCAACCCCGCATCCCGACGCGCTGGCGCTGAGCGCCGACGTGGCTTTCTTCCAGGCGGTGCGCAACGCCCTGGCGAAAAAATCCCCGGCCCAGGGACGCCCCGCGCCAGCCCTGGAGCAAGCCATCCGCCAGTTAATTGACCGCAGCCTCAGCCCGGACGGCATCGTAGACGTGCTCGACCTGGCCGGGCTCAAACAGGAGAACCTCAACATCCTTTCCGAAGCGTTCCTGGCGGAAGTGCGCGGCTTGCCGCACAAGAACCTGGCGGTCGAAGCCCTGCGCCGTCTGCTCGCTGACGCCATCCAGGCGCGCTTCCGCACCAACGTGGTGCAGTCCCGCCGCTTTTCGCAGATGCTGGAAGACAGTTTGCGGCGTTACGAGAACCGCGTGGTCAGCGCGGTGGAGGTCATCGAAGAGTTGATCCAGATGGGCAAGGAGGTGCAGGCCGCCGTGCAGCAGGGCGAAGCGTTGGGGCTGAGCGAGGAAGAGCGCGCCTTCTATGATGCGCTGGCTGAAAACGAGAGCGCCCGCGAGGCGCTCGGCGACGAGAACCTGCGTTTCATGGCGCAGGAACTGGTGCGGCTCATCCGTGAAAACGCCAGCATAGATTGGGCGCAGCGCGCCGCCGCCCGCGCCAGACTGCGCGTGCTGGTCAAACGCCTGCTGCGCAAATACGGCTACCCGCCCGATAAGCAAGAAAAAGCCACCCAAACCGTGCTGGAACAGGCAGAGGTGTTGACGGAAGCGTGGGCGTAAGACAACGGCGCGCAGTGATCTACACTACTGGAAAGGCTGTCTTACACTTCTCATCAACATTCCTTTCCTCAGGTAAAATCATTTGGTTAAGATACGGGTATGACAGTTCGCTAACGCGAAGCATCTGCCTTTTTGGCTCTGATTGGTTCTATCCATCCTTTCCTTTGGAGGAATTCATGCTTTTCACATTTACGATGCATCTGTCTCTAAAACCTGAAAGCGCCAGGCAACAAGAACTCCCTCCTGAATCATCGTTGAAAACAAAACCACGCCCTCCCATTTGGCCGTTGGGAACAGGCATTCTGCTGTTGGTGAGTATATTGATTGGAATTGGCTTGCGGCAACAACAGGCACAAGCCCAAGTCACCGCCACCGCCCAGGCCCAGGTCACGTCTACTGCCCAGGCACAAGCCACGGCTACTGCTCAGGCACAGGCGACTGCCACTATCCAGGCACAAGCCACGGCCACTGCTCAGGCACAAGCCATGGCTACTGCTCAGGTACAGGCGCAGGCCACTGCCACCATCCAGGCACAGGCCACGGCTACAGCATTCGCCTCTATCATCCGCCCAGATAATGTAAAAAACCTTACCCTTCTGCGTACTCTCAAAGGGCATACGAGTAGGGTGTTTTGCGTAGCCTTCTCGCCCGATGGCAGTCTGCTGGCCTCGGGGAGCGAGGACAACACCATTCGGATATGGGATCCTACCACAGGGCAGACGTTACGCACCCTGGAAGGGCATACGGCCGCGGTGTATGACGTGGCTTTCTCCCCCGATGGCCATCTACTGGCCTCCGCTTCGCTAGACCGCACAGTGCGGTTGTGGGATGTGGCCAGCGGACAATTGTGGCGCACCCTGGAAGGGTTTGAGTATGCTGTGGAAGATGTGGCTTTCTCTCCCGATGGCCACATCCTGGCATCCGTTTCAAATGACTACATGGTGCGATTATGGGACCCAATTAGCGGGCAACTGCTGCGTACGATAAAAGAACATTCATCCGTCGTGCTAGGCGTGACCTTCTCTCCCGATGGTCATTTGCTTGCATCCAGTGCATTCCGCACAGTACGGCTATGGGACCCTGCCAATGGGCAGCTGCTGCGCCTCCTGCAAGTCCATAAGGACATTGTATACGATTTGGCCTTTTCCCCCGATGGCAGTTTGCTGGCTACAGGTTCGGCAGACCACACGGCGAAGTTGTGGGACCCTGCCACGGGACAGGAATTGAAAGTCCTGGAAAAGCACAAAGGGGATGTAGCAAGTCTGGCCTTCTCGCCCGATGGCCGTCTGCTGGCATCCGCCTCCGATGACAAAACCGTGATGATTTGGGGCATTCCCTAAAAATCGTTGCCTTCCCCTGTTGGGGAACAGCCTTTCCAGGCTGTTTCGATCAATGCAAGCAGTTTTCTACAGCACTTTCAAGCCTGTCTGACAGCCTGGAAAGGTTTTCCTAGAAGATGACCGTTATAGAACAGTTGCGAAGACATCGGAAGTCTTAAGAAGGCAACTTATGCCAAAACCATCGAAAAACTAAAAGCGTAGGATCCGCGTCCTTTTGGCGGATGACCACCACATCGTCCGCGCTGGGATTCGCCAGTTGCTGGAGAGCGCGGCGGATATTCAGGTCATCGCCGAGGCGGGGGATGGAGTCGAAGCGCAGACGCTCATCCAGCAGCACAAGCCCGATGTGGCGGTGCTCGATATTCAAATGCCCAAAGCCAGCGGCATCGAGGTCACGCGCTGGGTGCGTGCGCATCTGCCCGAAGTGGGTGTGCTGATTCTCACCGCCTACGACGACGACCCGTATGTGATGGCTGTGCTGCAGGCGGGCGCCAACGGTTATGTGCTGAAGACCGCCAAAACGGACGATTTGATTCAAGCCGTGCGCGATGTGCATGAGGGCAAGTCGGCGCTCGATGCGGCGGTGACCCGCAAGTTGATGTCGGCGCTCTTCCGCCGCCCCGAAAAGCCCCCCCTCGAGCCGCTCACCGACCGCGAACTGGACGTGCTGCGCCTGGCGGCGAAGGGCTTCACCAACAAAGCCATCGGCGTGCAACTGGGCATCAGCGACCGCACCGTGCAGGGACACCTGGCGCACGTCTTCGCCAAATTGCAAGCCGCCAGCCGCACCGAGGCGGTCATGCGCGCCGTTTCGCTGGGGCTGATTTCGGCGGAGGATGGTCAGAGCGTCGAGTAGTCGAATAGTCAGAACTGTTGTGAGGGGAAGAATCCGCAGAGGAGAAGTCAGGGTCATTATGCTCTCTGCGCTGCCGAAGTTTGCTATAAAATGAGAATATGCCAAAGATAAAGATTAAAGTTCCCAAAGCAAAATTAGCTGAGTTCTGCCGGCGGTGGAACATTTCTGAATTGGCACTTTTTGGGTCGGCGCTGCGCGATGATTTTCGCCCCAACAGCGACGTGGATGTGCTTGTATCGTTTGCTCCACAGGCGCATATTACCCTGTTTGATATGGTCCATATGCAGGAAGAGTTGAAGGAAATTTTTGGACGTGAAGTGGATTTGATCAGTAAACGTGCAGTGGAATCCAGCCGCAACTATCTTCGCAAAAAGCAGATTCTGGAATCGGCGGGGGTCATCTATGCCGCGCGATGAAGCCTATTTGCTGGATAGTTTTGACTGAACTGCAAAAAGGTAAACTATTTAACGCCAGGCCGCCAAGACGCAAAGAAATTAAAAAGTTACACAGGAAAATTGAGGAAAATTGGATGAAATAGGCAAAATGTCAAACATCTTTTTCAAAATCTTGGCGACTTTGCGTCTTTGCGTTAAAAACAAGCCTTTTTGCGATGGACTCATTCTTGAATTGTCCAAAATCGTTCCTCCGGAATAAGCCTTCAAGGGAAGCGCAAAGGGAGCAAACGCAAGCGTTCCTTCTGTGGATCAACCGTAAGCAGTGCCCCCTGTTCCAGAGCGTTTTCGTG
Source organism: Anaerolineae bacterium (assembly GCA_049969175.1). Classification (GTDB taxonomy): domain Bacteria; phylum Chloroflexota; class Anaerolineae; order Anaerolineales; family Villigracilaceae; genus DAOUAN01. Next base: position 4,253 of record JBMFPJ010000207.1, read on the forward strand.
ACGTTGGAGCGCTGGAAGAAGAATGGCCGCCAGAGCTTCGGGAAAAATATCCTGTGAGCGAACCTGGATTACGGAAGGCC
>JBMFPJ010000208.1:0-4313 GCA_049969175.1 Anaerolineae bacterium
CAGAGAAATTCTGTTTGGGTTCGCGGGCGGCGTAGATTTCGGTAACCAGTACTTTATCGGCGTCGCTGAAGGCGCGGCTGAATTCGTAGAAGAGGGTGCGCGTCCGCGAGTAGGTGTGGGGTTGCCACACGGCCCAGATGCGGCTGTTGGGGTAGCGGGCGCGAGCGGCGGCCAGTGTGGCCCGGATTTCAGTGGGGTGGTGGGCGTAGTCATCAATCACGGTGATGCCGTTCTTTTCGCCGCGCACTTCGAAGCGACGCCCTGTACCTTTGAAGCGCGCCAGCGCCTGGGCGGCCTGATTCAGTGGCAGGCCGAGCACGGCGGTCACAGCCAGGGCGGCCAGGGCATTGCGAACGTTGTGCTCGCCGGGGATCTGCAATTCCACCGTGGTATCGGTGAAGGTGGCGCTACCCAGGTTGGTGGCGACCTTGAAGGTAAAGCCACCGGTGGGGTTGGGGGTGAGGGCGCGCGCCTGAATCCATTGTGGGCTGTTGATGGTCATTTCGCCATGGACGCTGTAGGCAATCACGTTTCGGTGGTGGCGGCGAGCGTAACTGAGCAGCGAGAAGGCGCCCTCGTCTTCAGCGCAGGCAATTAAGGTGCCATCGGGAGGAAGAAGGTCCACGAAGGATTCGAAGGCTGAGTACATCTCCATGAAGGTGGGGTAGCAATCGGGGTGATCGTGTTCCACGTTGGTGATGACCTCGATGCGAGGTTTCAGGCCGAGGAACATGCGGTCGTATTCATCGGCTTCGATGACGAAGATCTCGCCTTTGCCAGCATGGGCGTTGACGCCGAAATTATTGACGATGCCGCCGACGATGAAGGATGGGTCGCGGCCTAATTCGGAGAGCACCCAGGCGATCATAGCGGTGGTGGTGGTTTTGCCGTGTGTGCCGGCAATGGCGATGCCGGTCTTATCTTCCATCAGTTTGCCCAGGAAGTCGGCGCGTTTGTAAACGGGGATGCCGGCCTTGAGGGCGGCCTGGACTTCGGGGTTGTCATCGGGCACGGCGGAGGAGCGCACCACCCAATCGGCGCCTTGAATGTTGCGCGGGTGATGGCCGATGTACACCGTCAAGCCGGCGGCTTCCAGGTTGGCGGCAAAGGGCGTGAGGGCTTTGTCGGAGCCGGTGACCTGGTAACCGCTTTCTTTGAGCAGCCGGGCGATGGCAGAAAGCCCGCTGCCACCGATGCCAATGAAGTGAACGTGAGTCATAGGATCAATCCGCTTGAACTAAATGTAAACCACGATGACAAAAACGAAACCCAGGATGACGGCGAAGTAAATGAGAGGCACACCAAAGATTTCTGGGGGCATGTAGTGCATCATGTTCTCAATGCTGAGCGCCAGGGGGGTGTTGGGTTGGGGTGGGGTGATGATGTTCGGGTAGGGATAGCCAGCCTGATGAATGTAGTAAAGCAGCGTGCCGGCGATGAGATACCCATTGAGTGCACCCAGGAACGCGCCGAAAAGAGCATCTTGTAAGCGCTCGCGGGCAGCGCGAGAAGACAGGTGGGGAATGGAGATCACCGTCTGATAGCCAAAAAACACCAGTCCGCCAACGATCAGTACCCGTACCCAAAAGAGTTCACTGCTGTCTGCTGGCAGTTCGTAAACCAGGGGGACGTAATTTCTGAGCAGGAGGTTGAGCGTCAGGGCAACGATGACCGCAAAGGAGACCATCAGCTCTTTGGCCCAGCCGCGCAGTGCGCCGATCACGGCAAACAGAATCACATACATCCAGAAGATGTAAACAATGCTCATCATGAGGTCTTTTCTCCCGCCAGCTGCAATAGCTGTTCGGCGATGATGCTCGCGGCTTCGGGCTGAGCGAGCGATTTCATCGCGGATTGCATGGCCTGGCGTTTGCCCGGGTTTTCGAGCAGGGCCTGGATGGTGGGCAGCAGTTCGTTTTTCAACAGGCTATCTTCTAACACTACTGCAGCCTGATGTTGGACCAAGTAATCGGCATTGACTTTTTGATAGCGCCAAGCATATGGATACGGCACCAGGATGGCCGGCAGGCCGAAGAAGGGCAATTCGCCCAGGCTGGAGGCGCCAGCACGGGCTACGACCAGATCGGCAGCGGCCAGCGCTGCACCCATTTCGTGTAAGTAATCGAAGGCGTGGTATCGCTCCGCCAGCTGAGACGGGAGTTCTTTCACTCTGGTTTCGACGGTTGACCAGTCCAGTGTGCCGCTAATGTGAATAACTTGCGCCACCTCCAGCAGGGCGGACAGGTTGCTCAGCACGGCCTCGTTGATGGAGCGCGCCCCTTTGCTACCGCCGTAGATCAACACCACCGGCATTTGCTCCGAAAGACCAAAGTGAGCCCGGCCGCGCTGCCGAGTCCAGGCGGTCAGGTCGCTGCGCAGGGGATAACCACTGACGAGAATCTTTGTGCTGGTTGCGAAGTATTTGCGCGATTCCGCCGCGGTGACTGCGATGCGATCGGCAAAGCGGCTCAAGGTTTTCAGCGCCAGCCCCGGCTCAATATCTGGAACGTACAGCAGGGTGGGGATGCGCCAACCGGCAAGTGCCATCGGGACGGCTACATAGCCACCGGTGAAGAACAACGCATCCGGGCGGAACTGGCGCAGGATGCGGCGCGCCGCCAGCCAGCCGCGCCCCAGGCGGACCAGGTTGCCTGGCAGGGCGCGCAGCCCGACGCCATGTACCCCCGCTGCGGGGATGCTGGCAAAGGTAATGCCAGCGCGTTTTACCAATCCCTCCTCCATGCCGCCTTCACCGCCCACCCAGAGCACCTCAAGCGCCGCATCTCTGCTGCGCAATGGCTCAAGGACGGCGAGAGCGGGATACACGCCGCCGCCGGTTCCACCCGCGCAAATCAGTAACCGCACTGAAAGACCTCCGTTCTTCATCCTCAAGCGTAGCCTCGCCTTTTTGGCGAGAGATGTTGAGCAAAATGCCAATGGCTGCCAGTGAAGCGGTCAAATTGGAACCGCCCGCACTGATGAAGGGCAGGGCGTTTCCGGCGAAAGGCAACAGACCGACCATCACGGCCATGTTAATCAAAGCCTCTACGCCGATCCAAATGGTCAGGCCACTGGCGATCAATGTACCGAGCATATCTGGAGCACGGCGGGCAATGGTCAAACCGCGCCAGAACAGGATCGCATACAGCCCAAGCAGGATCAATGCACCGAACAGCCCCAGCTCTTCCACGATCACGGCAAAGATGCTATCGGTCGGTGGCACGGGCAGACCGGTCAATTTCGAGCGGGCGCGCCCGATGCCCACTCCGAACCAGCCCCCGTTTACGATGGCCTCGAATGAACGCCGCACGTGATACGAAGCCTGTGTCGGGTCCTTGATGCCCAGCAAAAAATCGTTGACGCGCTCGCGGCCGGTGGGACTGACCCGGGTAAAAACCCAGGTCACAATCAAGGCCGCGGCCAGCAACACGCCGATTTGTTTCAAATCGCCACCGGCCAGGAAAAACAACAACCCACCCAGCAAAAGCACCGTGGCCACTGCGCTGAGATCGGGCTGCAGGTAAATCAGGCCGCCGATAATTCCCAAGATCACACCCAGTGGAATCAGTCCCAGCGAAATATCATGCAGATACTCGCGTTTGGCATATAGCCAGACGCTGAGATACAAAATAGCAATCAGTTTGGCCAGCTCAGAGGGTTGTACCGAGCCGGAGAAGAGCGAGCGCTTGGCACCCAGGCGAATTTCGTTGCTGAGCAAGACGCCAATCAGCAGGACGATGGTCAGCAACATGGCTGGAACAATGAACTTGCGCCAGCGGTGATAATCGAAAAAGATCATAGCCACAGCAACTATGCTACCCATGCCCAGCCAGAACAACTGGCGCACGAACATGTGCATGGGTGAGCCGTAAATGCTCAGCGAGAAATCCCACGAGGCAGAGAAGAGCATCACCAGGCCAAACACGATCAACGCGATGGTGGTGACCAGCAAAGGCACATCCACCATGTGGCGAATGCCTGAGGGGCTGTTGCCCTGAAAGGGGCGTTGCGTTACGAAAGTTCCTGCACCCATTGTTTGAATCGCTCTCCGCGTTCTGCAAAATCTTTGAATTCGTCAAAGCTGGTGCCGCCAGGTGAAAGCAAGACGACATCTCCGGCTTGGGCGATCTCGGCGGCCCGCAGCACCGCCTCGTGCAGATGTTGATACTGATCGATGCTATACGGTCGCTCCCCGACTTTGGGCTGGCCCAGCGCCGCGGCGATTTTTTCAGCCGCCTCGCCGAACAGGATGACGTGATCCACGCGCTGACGGACCCACTCGGCCAGGTCGTTCCAGGGGAGGTTTTTGTCGC
>JBMFPJ010000209.1:0-4312 GCA_049969175.1 Anaerolineae bacterium
CATTCTCAAATTCTTCATCCGTCTCATCCCATGGTAGTTCGGCCAGCGGTGCGTGCTGACGAGCACCAGATCACCAATTTGCTTTTCTTCTCGCCGCACATCCATCGCCATCTTGATTGGCGTAGCCCCCTCGACTGGTTGGGTTCGCCCCGCTATTGGGCCCTTGAAGAATACGGACAGATTCACGCCATCCTGGCCTGCCCTGAAGACCCCGCCAGCATCTCCTGGATTCGTCTCTTTGCCCACTCCTCGCTTCTCAGCGGACCTCAAGCCTGGTCGCCGTTATGGGAAGCGACTCTCAGCGAGATCGGCGCGGCCGGCGGTGGAACCGTAGCCGCCATCGTCAACCAATACTGGTTCAGCAGCCTGCTTTATGCCAGTGGCTTTGAACTTTATCAATACATCGTCTTGCTGGAGTGGCAGGAACAACCCTTTCACCCCCGCCCCTTACCTCCTCACGTGCAGATTCGCCCCATGCGGCCCGATGACCTCCTGGCGGTCAGCACCGTAGATGCGGCTGCCTTTGCCCCGCTGTGGCGCAATTCCCTGGCGACCACCCAGCGAGCCTATTCACAAGCACTGAGTGCCACCGTCGCTGAACTGGATGGTGAACTGGTCGGCTATCAGATCAGCACATCTGCTCAGCAGGGAGCCCATCTGGCGCGCTTGGCCGTGCGACCTGAAGCCCAGGGGTCGGGCATTGGCGCTGCCCTGGTCAGTGATTTGATCCAGCAGCTACGCCAGCGTGGTGGGCGGCGGTTAAGCGTCAACACCCAGGCAGATAACGCCGCCTCCCTGGCGCTTTATCAAAAGATCGGTTTTGTACGCACGGGTGAAGAATATCCCGTCTTTGTTTACCCGGTAAAGGAGACGCCATGGTCCAACGAGCAGATGCGATGATCGTCAATGCGCTGGTACGGCAAGCCCTCACTGCTGCCAGCGAAGTGATGGGTGAAAATGGCCTGAACATGGTGCTGCGCGCCAGCGGGCTGGAGCGTTTCATAGCATCACTTAGCCAATCATTGTCTGGAGGAGAAATTCATGAACACCTTTGAAACTTACTGGCAAAGCCGTGATGGCCTGAGACTTTATGCTCGGGGTTGGAAACCGCATGAGAGAATTCCTAAAGGCGTGATCTGCCTGGTTCACGGACATGGTGAACATGTAGGCCGTTATGAACACGTAGGCCAGGTCCTGAGCACCGCTGGCTATGCCCTTTTGGGCTTTGATCAGCGTGGACATGGACGTTCCGTCGGACCGCGCGGGCATATCCCATCCTATGATGCTTTGCTCGATGACATCGCCCTCTTGCTGGACGAGGCGGCCAGCCGTTACCCTGCCTTGCCTTATTTTTTATATGGGCACAGCATGGGGGGCAATGAGGTGCTCAATTATGCTTTGCGGCGAAAACCTGCCCTGGCCGGCGTGATTGCCACGGGCCCCTGGCTGCGTCTGGCATTTGAACCGCCCGCGCTTAAAGTTGCCCTGGGGCGGATGATGAATCGCGTTTTCCCGGCGTTCACCCAAAAGTCCGGGCTGGAGACGGCAGCCCTTTCGCGCCGCGCTGAAGTGGTGCAGGCCTATGAAGCTGATCCGCTGGTGCATGATCAAATTTCGGCGCGCCTGTTCGTGGAAATGTACAGTGCCGGTTTGTGGGCGCTGGAACACGCCACCGAATTTCCTTTGCCGCTGTTGCTTATGCACGGCAGCGCCGATCGCCTGACCTCGGCGGATGCCAGCCGCGAATTCGCTCAGCGGGCCGGTCAACAGGTTACCTTGCGCATTTGGGAGGGAGCCTACCACGAAATTCACAACGAGCCAGAGCAAGATGAAGTACTCCAGACCATGATCGCCTGGCTGGATGTTCAGCGAGAAAGATAAGAGATTTTTAACTTGCGCTGGACAATTGCTTTTAACCGTGAGACAATTTTTATAAACTTTCCGAAAGAGGAGTAAGCCATGACTTCCGAAGGGAAAAGCAAGCGTCAACTCATGCGTGAAAAACGTCAACAGGCACAGCGCCGCAATCGGCTGATTACGATTGGCCTGATCGCTGCTGGGGCTTTGCTCATCGCTTTCTTTTTGATTTATCCCAACCTTCAACCCGTGGGGGCCATTAAGGAGCCTACCTCCTTTGCCCGGCCGCAGGTTCAGGAGAATACCGTGGGCGATCCCAACGCTCCGATCAAAATCGAAGAGTTTTCTGATTTTCAATGCCCCTACTGCCAGCGTTTCTACTTGCAGACTGAAGAACAGTTAATCAGCACCTATGTTGCCACGGGCAAGGTGTATTTTGTTTATCGCTCGTTTGGTGAGTTTATTGGCCCCGAATCGCGGGCGGCTGCCGAGGCAGCTTATTGTGCCGGCGACCAGAACAAGTTCTGGGAGATGCACGATCTCCTCTTTACCAATCACACCGGCGAAAACGTGGGCGATTTCACCAATCGTCGCTTGCAGGCGTTTGGGGAGAAGATCGGCCTGGATATGCGCGCTTTTGGCGATTGCCTGAGTAGTGGCAAGTACAGCAGCCGTGTAGATCAGGACTTTGCCGATGGTCGGGCGGCTGGCGTAAAGGCTACCCCCTCATTTGTGTTGACATACACTGTCAACGGGCAGACGGTTACTGAACTCATCGAAGGGGCACAGCCCTTCAGTGAGTTTCAATCTAAGATCGAGGCTGCTCTGACGGCAATGGGGAAGTAAGCCGCGCTTGCCGAACCGACAGGCAACCCCTCCACGCTGTGATGAAAGCGGTCGCTGATCGTTTTGTAAGAGACTTCCGAAGTTTGCACGACTTCGGAAGTCTCTTTAATGCCACAGGTGGATGATCCATACCAGCAGGGGGGCGATGGCCAGGGCTGGCAGAAAGTTGCCCACCCGAATGGATTTAATTTCCAGCAAACTGCTCACTGCCAGGCCAAGCAGAATCACCCCACCGGCGGCGGTCATTTCGTTCATCATGGCCGGTGAAATCATGGCGTTCAATTGGGCGGCCAGTAGGCTGATGCCGCCCTGGTAAAGCAATACCACCAGGCTGGAGAACAGCACACCCACGCCCAGGGTGGAGGCAAATGCCAGAGAAGCAAAACCATCCAGCACCGATTTGACCGCCAGCAGGTTGTAATCGCCGCTCAGGCCATCTTGAATGGATCCCAGGATGGTCATTGGGCCGACGCAGAAGAGCAGGGAAGCGGTCAGGAAGCCGCGCACGAATGGGGAGGCCGCGCCCGGCTCGGGGTCTGGCATGAAGCGCTGCTCGAGGGTGTGCCCCAGGTTTTGCAGGCGGTCTTCAATCTTCCACCATTCGCCCAGCAAAGCGCCGATCAGCAAAGCGCCTAAAACGAGGAGGGGGTTTTCTGTCTTGAAGAACATTTGCACCCCCAGGGCAACCGTAAAAAGACCCATTCCGCTCACTACCGTGCCCTTCAGACGGTCGGGCAGACGCGCCCCAAAAAGCAGGCCGAGCGCTCCGCCCAGCAGAACGGTGGCTACATTGAGTAACGTGCCGGTCATAGATTAACCTTTCGCGCGGCTGGTTTCTTTTCCTGAAACCTGGTTTTCAAGTAATTCGAGCACAAAGCACAGGGAGGAGAGGCGGTTGAGGTAGCGCTGCAAGTCGGGGTTGTGGATTTGCCCTTCATCGAAAAGGAGAACCACGCGGCGTTCGGCGCGGCGGATCACGGCGCGAGCCAGGGAAAGCGCCGCGCCGCCGGGCGTGTCGCCAGGCAGGATAAATTCGTTGGGCATTTTCACGACCTGGCTGAGGGCGTCGGCTTGGGCTTCCAGCCAGCGCACGCGTTCGGCGTCAATGAAGTGAAAGCGCGCTTCGTTTTCAGGGGTGGCTGCTACTTCGGCCATCAGCTTGTACAGGTCACGCTGTGCTTCGAGCAGAATGGAGGCGGTTTGGGAGGCCAAAACGCTGGCGCGGGCCAGGCCGAGGGCGGCCGAGGCTTCGTCCAGGGCGCCGAGGGCCTCCATGCGGGCATGATACTTGGGGACGCGTCCTTCCCCCAGCAGGCCGGTCGTCCCATCGTCACCTTTGGCAGTATAAAAATTCATGGGTGCCATTATAACCAGAATTGCCGGAAACAGGATAAATCAGCGTATAATTTACCCATTCCCATGCTGAAATCACTCCATGCTCAAATTACCCACCAGGCCTTAGGGGCTTCTTTCGCGCCGCAGGTGTTGGAGATCATCATCCGTGCCAATCTGGCTCAGGATCATCTGTGCGGTCAGATTGGCCATGACGAATATGATAATGCAAGGAATTTTCTGTAAAATCGGTCTGGCTCACTTCGGAAGTCAAAGG
>JBMFPJ010000210.1:0-4264 GCA_049969175.1 Anaerolineae bacterium
CAGGCGCTGATGGTGGATAGGGCACTCGCCGGGGTCCTCGCCGATTTCCGCGATAACACGCTGGTAACCGCAGCCCTCCACGGGGCAGACGTAAGTTTCGCCGGGAGTGGAGGGAAGGGAGCCGGGCAGGGCGGTAAAGTCGCCCAGCGTGCGGGTTGCCTCATCGTCCACCAGCAGGGCGCGCAGGCGTGGGCGGGTGGACTCGTCTGCGGAGAGCAGGTCGAGGAGTTGCAGGTGGGTGTGCACGCCGCCTTCGGACTGAGTCAGCAGGGTTTGCACCTGCTGACGAAGGGGCTCGGGCAGATCGGGCAGCAGGACGCGGGCGGCGGCGTAGATTTGTTCGGGTGTGTGGCGGGGCATAGGTCCTCCTGGGCAACTGTAGCGCAACTGTAGCGCAACTGCAAGCAGGGCGCAACTGCAAAGCAGTTTGCACTACAAGCAGGGCGCAACTGCAAAGCAGTTGCGGTACAATCTACTCTACATCTACCGCCAGGCAGGTCAGGGTTCGTTCTATGCCAGGGATAGGCTGAATATCCGTCGCCAGAATATGGCCAATTTTATTGAGATCATTGGCCTCGACAATAGCCACGGCATCATAAGGACCAAAGGTCATCTGCGCATCCAATACCCCTTCCACACGGCGTAATTGCCGCACCACTTGCCGAACTTCCCCTGTGCGAATGTTGATCAAAATATATGCCTTCATGTTTACCTCCGTTGGTTTCAGGCCTCTTCATTGCGCAAAAAGACAGACCAGTATACCGCTGCGACCAGCACTGCTCCACCGATGATATTGCCAATGGTCACAGGAATCAGGTTGTGAATCAGAAAGTTTTGCCAGGTCAGATTTTCTAAATGAGCCACTTTTTCACTCACCCGAGCCACAAATTCGGGGTCAAAAGATTTGATCAGCAAGCCAAATGGGATAAAGTACATGTTGGCGATACTGTGCTCAAAGCCCGCAGCGACAAAGGCAGAAATGGGAAAGATAATCGCTGCGATTTTATCCAGGGTGGAACGGGCGCTAAAAGTCAGCCAGACGGCGAGACAGACCAGCGCATTGCACAAAATGCCCAGCGCAATGGCCTGAAAGAAATCCAGGCTGGATTTGGCTACTGCGGTATTCAGCGCGGCAATGCCCACAGCATCCTTGCCAAAAAGATACTGACGTGCCAGGAAATTGAGTATAGCCGTACCAAATGCGCCCAAAAAATTACCGGCATAAACGACGAGCCAGTTTCGCAACAAGGCAGCAGTACTTACTTTCCCACTCGCCCAGGCCATGACAATCAGGTTATTGCCGGTAAACAATTCTGCGCCACCTACGATCACCAGAATAAGGCCAAGGCAAAAGACTACGCCAGCCAGTAAGCGATTAACCCCATAGGGCAGGCTGGTTACAAAAGCAGAGGTGCCATCTGGTGCATTGATGGCCATACCGCCGGCACTCACGGTGGTAGCAAAAATGGCCCCTAGCGCAATAAATGCCCCTGCCAGGATAGCTAAAGTAAACATCTTGAACAGGGGCATTTCAGCTTTGCGCACACCGATATACTCGGCGCGTCGAGCCATTTCTGCAGGGAGAAGAGCATCAATTCGGATTTCACTCATAGAATGCTCCCAGAGCGGATTTTATTGTGATTTTATTCATAATCAGGCCAAATATACAACAGGCTATGGAAAATTGTCAGACAGATTATAATCAAAATCAGAGGACATCCTTCCGCTATTGGCGGCGAGCGCGCCCAGTGAGCCAGGTGACCAAACCGCCGGCGAAAAAAGCCAGCGAGGTGATTAGCACCACAATAAAACCATTGTAGGGCTGAGCAAGTGGTTCAAGTGCAGGCGGGACGCTTGTGACGGTATCCGTTGGTACAGGCAACAGGGTGGACGTGGATGGAGCAAACGACGTCGGTGTTGGCGGAAGAGGGGTTGTGGTAGGAGGAACAGCAGTAGGAGTAGCCAGTTGCAGGATAAGTAATTTTTGGCCTGGATAAATTTCCGTGGAGGGAAGGTTGTTCAGGCGGCGAATCAGGTCAATTTTGGTGCCGTAGGCAATGGCAATGCTCCACAAAGTTTGGCCATATTGCACTTCGTGGTAAACACGGCCCTGTGTATCGGCGGTGCTGGTGACCACCGGAATCATGTACTCGGCAGCGGATGCCGCAGCCGTTCCAGAGCCGGGAGCAGGGGTATACGGCTGGGGCAGGCCATTGGAGGTTGGTCGGGCACAATCAATTACGTAATAGATTTTGTCATCCATTCTGGCTACCCCGGCGCCAATATCTTGCAGGTTGGGAGAAAGCATGGTGTTCAGGTGTGGAGCATCGCCGGTCCATTGCGCTACCGCCGCGGCCGGTGTCATATTCACGCCCGCAGTTATGTTTTCGGCTCGAAATCCGCCTAAGGAGAGATCACCAGCCAGCGGATAGCCAGCATTGAGCAGGCGTTCGGTGAGGCTAATCCCCCCCGGCCCTTCATGGGTCACCACGCCGATGGAAGCCATGTAATTGGCCTGATTTTGGGCAGTTTGCATCAGAATGGGGTGAATATTGTAGGGCGGTAATCCATTCGAAAGGCGCAAGGCGTTCACCGCCGCGATCAAATCACTGGCCGCGTCGTTTAACGGGATCGGCTGAGGGGGTAGGGCAAACGCTTCTTTTGACGGGACCAGGCCAACTGTCCCGCAAAGAAGCGCAGCGCTGAGAAAAAACACAAGGAAGGATCGGCGCATTCTGTCTCCTGACAAGATTATACCTGTTCGGATATTCCTGTCCGGACAGGATTTTGAATGGGATTTTCTTCTTGCTTTTGTGTGACGATACTCACAAAGCTATTTATCTTTGCCAGGCGAATGCTAGTGAGTTAAGAAGTCAATAGTGCTTCTCCCCTCCTTATTGGTTTGGCGTGGAGTTTTGCTCCAAGGAGGTGTCTTATGGAGACCATCAGATTTGAAGCGCCTGCGTTGTATAGAGATCATCATGTCAGCGAGGTGCGACGGTTTTGTTCGCTGTGGAGGGGGTCAGGGAAGTATAAGATTGTGCCCATCCATGGTGAACCAACAGACGCAATTCGATTACAATTATCGTAGCGCGGAATTCATTCCGCAACCTGAAGCGACATGAATGTCGCTCTACAAAATCTTCGCGGTTGTGATAGTTTTTCAAGAGCAATTCTATATGGTTGAAAACTTCTTAATCCTCCTCAAGAAAAACCGCTACAAAATCGCTATCTTCGCCCTGATGGTATTGGCCTCAATCATTTGCGTCCTACTGGTCGGTGCACGTATCCGCGCCAGCAACGAATATCGCTACACCGGCCTGATCTGGAACCTTTTCCTGGCCTGGATTCCCTTCCTGCTTTCTTACCTGGCCTATTCCTTCTCCTGGAAACGCGCCTTGCTCTACCTTTTTTTGCCCGTCACGGCTTTTCTCTGGCTCATCTTCTTCCCCAACGCCCCCTACATCCTCACCGATCTGCAACACCTGGCAAAAGAAACCAGCCGCGCTCCCCTCTGGTACGACGTACTCCTGCTCGCCTGGTTCGCCTGGAGCGGAATGCTCCTTGGCCTGGTCTCGCTTTACCTGATGCACGACATCGTTCAACGGCTGTTCGGCCGGTACGTCGGTTGGGGGTTTGTCTTTCTCGTCTCCGGGCTGAGCAGTTTTGGCGTCTATTTGGGGCGTTTCGTCCGCTTCAACTCCTGGGATATTTTGCAAGATCCTGGTGAAGTGGCTATCAGCATTTTGGGCCTGGTCATTGACCCTTCTTTACGTTTGCTGGCATTCACTTTTCTTTTCACCGTTTTTTATCTTTTCGTGTACCTGACTTTGTACTCCTTCGGTCACCTGCTTCAGGAGCAAAACCATGGCTGAGCTCATCTTGGTCCGCGGCGGGGGAGATCTCGCCAGCGGGGTAGCCATGCGCTTGCATCGCGTCGGCATGAAGGTAGTCATCACGGAATTGCCGCAACCGCTGGCTGTGCGCCGTGCCATTTCATTTGCCGAAGCGGTATACGCTGGCCAAATTACTGTGGAGGAAATCACTGCGCGCCTTGTCCCTGCTGAGAAAATCCAGGAAACCCTGGCACAAAACGAGATACCCGTCGTCATTGATCCGCAAGCCCAGATTCTTTTACAGGAAAAACTCCACTGGGCGGTCGTGGTGGACGCCCGCATGATGAAATCCCCCCCCGAGCCGCTCCCTCGCCCCGTCTCGCTTCACATCGGACTTGGGCCGGGATTCCGCGCCGGAGGCGATTGCC
>JBMFPJ010000211.1:0-4263 GCA_049969175.1 Anaerolineae bacterium
CTGGACCTCCTCCAGGATCAAAATCCCCTGGCCGGTGCCCAAAGCGGCTCGCCCCTGGACTTTGAGCCGGATTCCCGGCCCTGGGCTTTCTTCTGGCGAGGGGCGGGCGCGCAAAATGCGCAACGGCGCGCCCTGCCATTCGATAAATGCGCCAGGCCAGGGCGAAAAAGCCCGCACCTGACGGCTCAATTCTACCGCTGGGCGGGTCAAATCCAGGCGACCATCTTCTTTTTTGAGCAGGGGAGCATACGTCACCCCCTCGGCAGGTTGCGGCTGCGGCTGGATGCTTCCGCTCAGGTAAGCAGGCAAAATTTCCAGCAACAAATCCGCGCCCAGATGGGCCAGCCGTTCGGCAAGCGATCCGGCCGTCTCATCGGCAGCGATGGGCGTGGCGCGCTGCGCCAAAATCGGCCCGGTATCCAGCCCTTCGTCCATTTTTATGATGGTCACGCCGGTCTCACCATCCCCTGCCAGAATGGCATGTTGAATCGGTGAAGCCCCGCGCCAGCGCGGCAGCAGGGAGGCATGAACATTCAAGCAGCCAAAGGGAGGCAAAGAAAGAACCTGCGGGCGGAGAATCTGCCCGTAGGCGGCAACCACGATCAGGTCTGGAGCGAGGCGGCGAAGGGCTTCTATGGCTTCGGGGGCGCGCAAACGTTCCGGTTGAAGGACATCCAGCCCCAATTCCTGAGCCAACAATTTCACCGCAGGGGGCTTCAGGCTACGTCCGCGCCCGGCGGCACGATCGGGCTGAGTCACTACCCCCACCACCTCGTAGTTTGCAGCCAGGGCGCGCAAAGAGGGCAAAGCAAATTCAGGAGAACCCATGAAAACAATTCTGGTCATGCGCTGATTTTACCAGCACAAAGGGCGAGGAATGGAAGGCAGATACCCAATGGGCCGGGGTAAGATTGACGACAATTTGATTGCTTTTTGTCATGATTGGTTGTAAAATGAGTAAAATCTGACCACTCAGGAGGAACCCCCATGTTCAGCACGCCCGAAATCACCAGTGATGATAAACTGTGGGCCGCGTTGAGCTATATCTTCGCCCCCATTGTAGGTATTATCGCCCTGATTATGGAGGAGAAAAAAGCACGGCCGTATATCAAATTTCACGCGGTTCAATCCATTGTCGCCAGCATTGGCTATATCATCATGTCCATCATCCTTTCAACCGTCACTGTCGGTATTGGTGACCTGTGCGTGCCCTTGCTCTGGCTGGCATTCCTGTATTGGGCCTACCAGGCCTATCAGGGACAGGATGTGGAAATCCCATTCGTTTCTGATTTCATCCGCAATCAGGGTTGGGCATAAAACACCCACCCTCCCATCTGCCAGATAATATCTCGATTTTTGGGTAAAACAACTTTCGGCCTACGACCATGCGCCAACTCATGGAGTTGTGCGCCTCTAAAAAGACTCGCCCGAGTGCGGGTCTTTTTTTCCTTGTTTTCTCCGCCCTCCTGATTTAGAATGCCCTGCACATCCTTTTCCAACGTGGCCCGCAGAAGACAACTTTCTCCCCACCGCAAAGCTCACCTTCATCACCCTGTGTGGTCGCATCTTCCGCAACACAGACCCAGCGTACTTTCCACATTTCCAACATCACGGTCGCACAATTTATCTGTGCACTGAATCCTGCCTCCACGCCATGCAAGCAGATGCGATGCAGAGCGCTTCTATCACAGTCACCGTAAAAAACCAGAATAAATCGATGTTATGGGAATATCGGATTTAGTCGTATGGAGTCTCTTATGCTTTCCCCCCAAAAATCCATTCAATACCAGCAATACGAATTCCAGAAATGGAAATCGCTTGCTGCTGAAACGATCGTGGAAACGCCCGTCGCCCTCACCGTCAACGGCGAAGTCTGGCTGACGTTTATGTGCACCCCGCTACACCTGGAGGCGATGGCCGTTGGCTTCCTGTACAACGAAGGCATCATCCGAAGATTGGAGGACGTGGCAGATGTGCGCCTGTGTGAGCACGGCGACAACATAGATGTATGGCTGAATCACGCCGCCAGTCAACCCAAATCCTGGCGCCGAACGTCTGGCTGCACCGGCGGCGTGACCGCAGTAGATCTTTTCGTGCGAGAAAACGTTGCATTTAACGGCAACCACCCACAAGTCACGCCCGAAGCGATTGGGCAATTGGTCGAACAGCTGTTTGAGGCGCAGTCGTTGTATCGCGAGACCGGCGGAGTCCACACATCAGCCTTGAGCGATGGAAAACAAATCGTGCTGGTCGCCGAAGACATCGGTCGGCATAACACGCTGGATAAAATCGCCGGCATGTGCCTGATGCAAAACATCTGGCCAGAACAGCGGATTTTAATTACCACCGGACGCATCAGCTCAGAGATGCTGCAGAAAGCCGCTCGCCTGGGGGCGCCCATTCTGATCTCGCGCACCTCCCCCTCTTCCCTTTCAATCGAAATGGCCGAACGCTACGGCATGACCCTGATCGGTTATGCCCGACGGCATCGTTTCAACGTGTACACCCGCCCGGAGCGAGTCAGATTGTGAAAATAATCACTAATGACAATCGTTCCCCAAAACAGCGAAAAAAGTGACTTGCGGCTTGCGGTATGACTGGGATAATGAACAGAGAAGGCATCCATTCAAAAGAGAATGGCCCATGAGTCACCGTAAAATCGTCCATAAACCGATTGATCCCCAAATTGAAACCATCGTCGAAGAACATGGCCAGCAGGCCGAGGCCGCGCTGGAAGTGTTGAAAGCCATTCAGGCACAGCGCGGTGGGCTTTCACCAGAAGTCATTGACGACGCGGCGCGAGCATTAAAGTTGCCACCCCGTCATCTCTACGGGCTGGCAACTTTTTATTCCATGCTTTCACTCACCCCTCGCCAGCATGTACTGCGCGTATGCGATGGCCCGGTTTGCTGGCTGAAAAGAGCCAGCGACCGTTCGGCTGTCGCCGAGTGGCAGGAAACCGCAGGTGATTTGTTCGCCGTGGAACGCACTTCTTGTCTCGGCCTTTGCGACCGCGCCCCAGCAGTGCTGGTGGACGACGAACAGGCGGGTCCCCTCTCCCCAGGCGACGTTTCACGCCTGACCGTGGGGTGGCGCGGCGAACCGATGGATTACTCCACCCCCCGACGTGGCGAAGTGCGGGTAATGACCGCTTTGTTGGGCAAAATCAACCCCGATTCGATTGAGGATGCCCTCGCCCAGGGCGTTTATGATGGACTGAAGAAAGCCTTGCAGATGGCCCCCGAAGACGTACTGAACACAGTAGATGCCAGCGGACTGCAAGGGCGTGGTGGAGCGGGCTTTCCGGTAGGGCGCAAATGGCGCTTCGTAGCACAGGCCAACAACCCCCCCCCGCTACCTGATTTGCAATGCCGATGAATCTGAACCGCTGACTTTCAAAGATCGGGTGTTGATAGACGGCAACCCCCATCAATTGCTGGAAGGCATGTTGATCGGCGGCTACGCCTGCGGTGCCACCGAGGCCTGGATCTACATCCGCGGCGAGTACGAATCCCAAGCCCGCCGGCTGGAGCGCGCCATTCAGCAAGCCGAAGAG
Organism: Anaerolineae bacterium; assembly: GCA_049969175.1. Lineage (GTDB taxonomy): Bacteria > Chloroflexota > Anaerolineae > Anaerolineales > Villigracilaceae > DAOUAN01. The sequence goes on from JBMFPJ010000211.1 coordinate 3,557, forward strand.
CGCGGCCTGCTGGGTGAAAATATCCTGGGCAGCGGCTTCTCCTTCCGCATCCATCTCCATCGTGGCGCCGGTGCCTATATTTGCGGAGAAGAAACTGCTCTGATCGAATCGTTGGAAGGCAAACGCGGTGAGCCGCGGTTACGTCCCCCCTTCCCACCACAATATGGCTTCCGCGGCCAACCCACCGCAGTGAACAACGTGGAATCATTTTGCGCCGTGCCCCATATCCTCAAAAACAGCGCCGAGTGGTGGAAATCGCTCTCGTCCTATCCCGTCGGTGGGACCAAGCTATACATGATTCTCGGTCACGTGCGCAACCCCGGTCTGTTCGAAGCACCCTTTGGTTTGACCTTACGACAAATCATTGAGGAATTCGGTGGCGGAATGCTGCCGGGTTCGCGCTTCCATTTTGCCCTGTGCGGCGGCGCTGCCGGGACAATTGGCGATGAGTCGCTGCTCGATGTGCCCCTGGACTACGCTTCGGCCCAAAAAGGAATCAGTCTGGGGGCTGGCGCTTTTCTGATTTGTGATCAGCGCGTTTCTCCGGTAGCCATGTTGCGCGAATTGCTGCACTTCTTCGCTGCCGAAAGCTGTGGTAAGTGCACACCCTGCCGGGTAGGCACCTGGCGATCGAGCGAAATTCTCTCCAACCTGACAGCCGGAAGGGGCCAGCCGCAGGATGTGCAGGAACTAGTCAACCTGGCCGA
>JBMFPJ010000212.1:0-4242 GCA_049969175.1 Anaerolineae bacterium
TTTTGAGAAAAAAAAAGGGGGAAGGGCTAAACAATAAACTTGCATTCTCAACCGGGCTGTGAGCCATGCAAATTCAGGGATCATATACATACCATCATGTTACTCCCTGCTTTTGTCGGAAGTCAACATTGTCCTTGAAAGATGTTTCATTATGAAACAAAAAATTGGGATTTGCGTTTCATTGTGAAACGCGGCTTGCAATTTCTTAAGGCCTATTCCCGATAGGCGCGGGGATCGATCTCAAAGGCTTTGAGCCGACGCCATAACGTGGTGCGGCTGACTCCCAAAGCCATGGCCATGTGGCTGATGTTCCCCCGACACAATTTCGCCGCGCGGATAATGGCATCGCGTTCGGTTTCTTGCAGGGTTTGCAACGCAGAACCCTGTTGCTCTTCCTGCATCAGTTGGCGGCTGTAGCGCAAGGCAGAGGGCAAATGCCCTAGCTCGATGACCCCACTGGCGCTGACATGTGCGGCAGCCCGTCCCAGCACAGCTTCGATTTCGCGCACGTTCCCCGGCCAGGAGTACCGTTTTAGAGCCTCCATCACCCCTTTGCCCAGCGAAATGGAATAGCCCAATTGCGAGGAAAGTCGCCGCAATACGCGATCTACAACCAACGGGATGTCGCGTCTACGCTCGCGCAAAGGTGGAATGGTGATGGAGAAGGTGCTCAAGCGGTAATACAGGTCTTTGCGAAAGCTACCATGTGCCAGCAAGGTTTCCATGCGGGCGGAGGTAGAAGCGATGACGCGTACATTCACTTTGATGGGGCGTTGACTGCCAAGTCGTTGCACCAGACCCAGTTCCAGCACATTGAGCAGTACGGCCTGAGCCTCCAGCGGAAGGGCATCTACATCCTGGAAGAAGAGGGTCCCTCCTTCGGCTAGCTCAAATTTGCTGGGCCGACTGCCGTGACCGCTTGGGCTGGCAAATTCGTCAAAGCCAAGCAACTCGCTGATGATCAATTCATTGGGGATGGATGAGCAGGGGAAGATCACAAATGGTCCATCCCGCCGTTGACTGGCATTGTGAATGGCATTGGCCAATGCGTTTTTGCCGGTGCCGACCTCGCCTCGAATCAGGATGCTGGCGCTGGCATCGGCAGCCGAGCGCACAAAGTTGCGTACGCGTTGAATTTGGGGGGATTCCCCGGGGATGTCATCCAGCGTCAGCAGTGCATTGGCGCCAATTTGTTTTTGTACCAGACGACGCACGTCTTTTTCCGCTTTCAAAGTCAGAATGCCCCATTCCAGGTTGTCTTGTGACCCAAGCACAAAATACAGACTGGCAACACAGGTGATGCTTTTTTTGTTTGCCGTAATGTTGATTTCCACATCTCGTAATGGCTGTTGTTTGTAAATGGCCTGGAGCAGAGTGGGGGACAAGGTGATACGCTCTTTCAAGAGTTTTCCCATTAAAGATTGACGAGATTGCCCCAGCAGTTGACTGGCCATATCGTTGAGCTGCACGATTTTGAATTCGTTGTTCCAAACGACGATGCCATCTGAGATTGAAGAGAGAATAGTATTGAGCTGGGCCAACTGGCTGTTTTGTTCGGCCAGCAGGTGATCCGATTGGCGTTGGGTCTCAACCGTGCGCGCTCCAATGGCAACCAGGCTCAAGGCGTATGGATGATAATTTTCTGCCAGGGTGAATAGCCCCCAAATTCCCAGGGAGCGGCCGCTTATGTCGAAAATGGGGGCGGCAACGCCGGCCAGACTGTGAAACACAGCGTGATAATGTTGTGGCCCGCAAACGCAGACGGGGGTTTGCTCAGTAATGGCCAGGCCAAAAGCATTGGTCCCCGCATGTTCTTCAGAGAGCAAGGCCCCGGTTTTGATCCCGATTTCATCCAGCTTTTGAAGCATTTCCACGTCACCCAGTATATCCAGCACATATCCAGCGGTGTTGACCAGTAAAATGGCAGTACAGGTGTGTTCCAGATATTGATAAGCGTCTTCCATGATGGGGCGGGCAATGGCCATCAGATCAAAATTGGCGATTTGCATGGCCAAAAGGTGATCACTGTTCAGACAAGCAATTTTCAAGGGTTGATTTGGATTGATCTTCCCCCAACTGCGCTGCCAGGATTGGGCAATAGAAAGCGGGACGCTTTCGTCTATCTTTTTAGCGTCAATAAACTTCTCGCGGGCGGCCCACAAGTCACTCATTTTCTAGATGCCTGGTCCCATTATACATACAATGTCTTTCTGCGTGTTTATTTCCACGGCGCCAGGATCAGGGTGTGATTGTCTTCTCTGGCGTGACCCAGATAGGGAAGCCCCCACGCTTCGGCAATGGTCTTCAAAATGGAATAATGCGTGTAGGGGGTATCATCTGTGAAGCCGTTTTTCACCTGTGGTGAGATGAAAACAGTGGCCACGCGCCCGCCGGCGGAGGGGGGCAGGCCGCAGCAGGAATGATCGCCCTGGCCTTCGTCCCAGGTCAGGATGAGCAAGTAGGGCGCTCCGCTAGCATCCAGGGCGGGGAGCAGAGTATCGCTTATATCGGATAGCCATTGATCGGCGACAGCCAGGCTGCAATCGTGGGCGGAGTGACACAGGTTGGGGGTGATGAAAACAAAATTGGGCAGCGCGCCCGCCGCCAGGTCCGCGGAAAGATCCGCCAGGGGGCGGACAGATGCCTCGCAGCGCGCGGGATTCAATCGAATGGAATCAAAATAAATAAACGGGTTGTGTTTCTGAGCATATTTCTCTTTGCTGCCCACAAAGCACGGGGCGGGCATGTCTTCCTGGTAGGTTTTCCAGCTACGACCGCTGTTTTCGATCAGGTCTGCCAGGTTGGGCGCGTCCAGAAAGCAGCGTTCACAATTGGTGGTGATTCCAAAGGTATCGCCGCCGAGGAGCGCCAGGTAATTGGGCAAACTGGGATGGGTGACAGCGTAATGTTGCGTCAGCAGGGTGTACTGGCTCGCCAGGCGGTTGAAGGTGGGCATTTGGGGGTTGCCAATGACTTTGCCAAATTCTTTGTTTTCAAAAATGATAATGACAATGTGTTGGAAGATGGGCACGAGGGGGCGCGGCGTAGGCGAGAGGGTGGGAGAAGGCGTAAGCGTTGGGAGCAAGGTGGGGCTGGGAGGAAGAGCTGCGGATGCAGTTGGTGATGGCGTGGTGGTATCTTGCATGGGTTGACAGGCGACAACGACCAGCAAGAGCAAGGTGAGCAAGGCGTAATGAAGTTTCATAGTGTCCCTCAAGGTTGGTGCTGTGGTTGGCAAAAGTAAGGGCAATGCTTTTCCCAGGATGGCGGCCGAAAAGACCGCTGATGCGGTTAAGGTCAGCTGGAGCAGGCCAACGATGCCCAAAAAGATCGCTGCCCAAACAAAGGCAAGGATGAAGCGCGTTTCCAGGCCTGCGCTGAACTCACTTTGCACCAGGCCTTGAAGCCCAGGGCGCAGAAAAATGACCAGTCGAGGCGCAATTTGCAACGGCAGAGCAATCGTCAACCAGGCGAGCGGAAGCGAAGCAAGCAACCAGAACAGGAAAGACAGCCTACCCCGTTCGTAACGGACTACCAGCGCCCCGGCACAACTCCCCAGCAAAAGATAAGCCAGCAGGCCGAACGTCAGCTTCAGCCAGGGATAAAATGCGTGTGCCCGGTAGAGCAAATAGCCATCCCACCCCCAAAGTGCCAGGGCAAAGGCGGCGCCAGTCACGGCGCCGTAAATCAGGCCATATTGCCGTTTTTCCTGCAATACCCTGGCGATACGTTGATCCTCAAGAGCAGTGGGAAAAGTTTGCATACTCACGGGAGCGATGAAACATGCAGAGTATAACGGGCATATTGCAGCCCACCGCTTGGCGTTGTGGCCCAAACATGCACCAGGTAGGGCTGAGCGGCAAGCACGGTCAACGTTTGTGTCAGGCCGCAGGCCAGTTCGGTGGCCTCCCCTATGGGGGTATCACCCTGCCAGATCTCGGCAGAAACCGTCCCGCTCAGGCAAACAATTTCAATGGTTACCTGTGGAGTATAAGGTGTGAATTCCACCCAATCCTCGCTATCCCCCTGAGGAGCGGAAACATCCCCGGTGAACAAAAACGAGCGCGTTCCATTCGCGGTGAACGTTACCCGAGCGAGGGGAGCCGTTCTGGAATCATGATCCAGTGGCGCAGCAGCCAGGGTCGCCGTGGGCGTCGGCGCCATGCTAGTGGGTGTCCCCGTCCCAACGACTTCGCCCGTCTCACCCACGATGGGCAATTCACCGTTTCCCTTGATCTGAAT
>JBMFPJ010000213.1:0-4239 GCA_049969175.1 Anaerolineae bacterium
CGCGCTTCATGCGCGTGAATGGTTTGGAGATCTCTCACTCGAATACCTCGTAACACCCGATTGTGTTGTGCTATAATAAGCACCTACAATGTCCTGCAACTCTTACTTCGCCAACGATAATAATAACGACAACAATAACGACGATCTGTGTTGGATCGTTGGGCGAAGCCTTGCAGGATGACCGAATTGACAGTCTACCTAATCGCCCAACGCATCAGCGGCGGGCGATTTCTTTTGTCCTGGAGGCATTTTATGTACAAAACTCATACGTGTGGGGAACTGCGCGCCGCCCATGCCGGCCAGACTGTGACGTTGGCTGGCTGGGTGCACAACCTGCGTACCTTTGGCGGTGTGATTTTCCTCGTCCTGCGCGATCGCTTCGGCACCACGCAAGTCGTCACCAACCCACAAGAGTTTCCCCAGGCCGCGGCGGCCATCGAGGAACTGAAAAACGAATGGGTTGTCCAGATTGAAGGCGTAGTGCGCCTGCGCCCCGCGGATCAGATCAACCCGAAGATGGCGACGGGCGAAATTGAGGTCGAGGCGCGTCGCGTCACCGTCCTCAACCCGGCCAAACCCCTGCCCTTCGTCGTCAGCCGCGATGACGAAGACGTGGACGAAAACCTGCGCCTGAAATATCGCTACCTCGATCTGCGCCGTGAGCGTATGAAGCGCGCCCTCGTCTTGCGCCATGAAATTGTCCTTTTCATGCGTAATTACCTTTCCCAGCGCGGCTTCATCGAAGTTGAAACCCCCATCTTGTTCAAGACCACTCCCGAAGGCGCCCGCGACTATCTCGTTCCATCGCGTCTTTACCCCGGTCAGTTCTACGCCCTGCCGCAAAGCCCTCAACAACTCAAGCAATTACTGATGGTCGCCGGGGTTGAACGCTATTTCCAGATTGCTCGCTGTTTCCGCGATGAAGATCTGCGCGGTGACCGTCAGCCGGAATTTACCCAGCTCGACCTGGAAATGTCTTTTGTGGAGCGCGATGACGTCCTCGACCTGGTAGAAGGTCTATTCACGACCCTTATCCCTGCCGTTGCTCCACATAAAAAACTGCTGGCTTCTCCCTGGCCTCGCCTGACCTATACTGAGGCGATGGAACGCTACGGCACCGATAAGCCCGACTTGCGCTTCGGAATGGAATTGTTTAATGTCGGCGATATTTTCGCCGCCAGTGAATTCGTTGTCTTTAAATCAGCACTCGAAAGCGGCGGCATCATCAAATGCCTGGTCGCTCCTGACTGTGCCGGTTATACTCGCCGTCAGCTGGATGATCTGACCGCGCTGGCCAGAGAACTCGGCGCTAAAGGCCTGGTGACGCTTGCCCTGACCGCGGAAGGAACAAAAGGCTCCGGCGCAAAATTCATCACCGAAGCGGAAATTACCGCCCTACGCGAGCGCACCGCTGCCCGGGTCGGCGACCTTTTGCTCTTCGTCGCCGATGTTCCCAAGATTGTCCATAAAGTCCTGGCGGCGCTGCGCTTGTACTTCCGCGATGCGCTCGGCCTGGCTGATAAGGACACCCTGGCCTTTGCCTGGGTGGTGGACTTCCCCATGTTCGAATGGAACGAGGAAGAACAAAAATGGGATGCTGCCCATCATCCCTTTACCATGCCCCGTTTGGAACATCTTGATCGCTTCGAAATTGACCCGGCCTCGATTCTCTCCGATGCCTACGATATGGTATGTAATGGCTACGAAATGGCCTCCGGCTCGATTCGTATCCATCGTCGGGACATTCAATCTAAGGTCTTTTCCTTGCTCGGAATCAGCGAGAAAGATGCCCAAAAGAAATTCGGACACATGCTGGAAGCGTTCGAGTATGGCGCCCCGCCACATGGGGGGATAGCTCCCGGCATTGATCGCCTGGCGATGCTCCTGGCGGATGCACCTAACATCCGCGAAGTGATCGCTTTCCCCAAAAACCAGGCCGGGCGTGATGTTATGGCTGACGCTCCTTCGCCGGCAGAAGAACGTCAGCTGCGTGAACTTCATCTCAAAATTGTGGAACAGGAGGAATCATGAGCGTTATCCGAGTGGAAGAAATTCCCCGCTACGTTGGGCAGGAAGTGACGATACGCGGTTGGGTTTATAACCGCACAGACAAAGGCAAATTGTGCTTCCTGCTGGTGCGTGATGGCAGCGGCTTTGTCCAGTGTGTGGCCTTTAAGGGCGATCTGCCCGAAGAAACTTTTGACCGCATCATGCGCATTCCCCAGGAATCGTCTGTTGTCGTCACCGGCATGGTGCGAGAAGATCAACGCGCACCCGGCATTCCCGGCGGTTACGAGATCGGCGTTCGCGATTTTCAAATTGTCCAGGCTGCCGATACCGATTACCCCATGGCGCTCAAAGATCACGGCGTAGATTTTGCCCTGGACAACCGCCATCTGTGGATTCGCATGCCCAGCCAGTGGGCGATCTTACGCGTCCGTGCCACGGTGATGGCGGCCGCTCGCGAATGGCTGGATTCCAACGGCTTCATCGCTATGGATACCCCTATCCTGACTCCGGCGGCGGCTGAGGGCACCACCACGCTCTTCGAGACCGAATACTTCGATGAGGGCAAAGCCTACCTGGCGCAGACCGGTCAGCTGTATAACGAAGCCAATATCTTCGCCTTTGGCAAAGTGTACTGCTTTGGGCCAACCTTCCGCGCCGAAAAATCCAAGACCCGCCGCCACCTGACCGAATTCTGGATGCTGGAACCGGAAGCCGCCTTCTGCGACCTCGATCAATTGATGGAGATTGAGGAGCAAATGATCACCCACATCATCCAACGGGTCTTGCGGGACCGACGGGCGGAGCTGCTCTCCCTGGACCGCGACCTGGCGAGGCTGGAATCGATTCGTCCGCCTTTCCCCCGCATCTCCTACGATGAAGCGGCCAGAATCCTCAACGAGCTCTACGAAAAAGAAACAGACCCCGAAAAGAAAGAATTGCTCAAGTTCGATTGGGGGATTGATTTTGGCTCACCCCACGAAACTGCTCTGACCAGCCAGTTTGATCAGCCTATCTTCGTTTATGGTTATCCCACCGCGGTAAAGGCCTTCTACATGGAACCCTGGCCAGGGCGACCGGAAGTATGTAAATCGGTTGATTTGCTGGCTCCTGAAGGTTACGGCGAAATTTGCGGTGGCTCTGAACGCATCAGCGATTATGACTTGCTCTTGCAACGTATTCGCCAGGAGGGACTGCCTGAATCGGCCTTCAAGTGGTATCTGGAATTACGCAAATATGGTTCTGTCCCCCACTCTGGTTTTGGCATGGGTGTGGAGCGCGTCACGGCCTGGATTTGCGGCATTGAACATATTCGCGAGGCGATTCCTTTCCCACGCACGATCAAGCGGGTGTATCCGTAACCTTTGCAAGACTTATCTGGAAAGTAGCCACAATCCATTCTCCCGCCAGTATTCTCAGACCTCCGAAGTCAGTGCAGACCTCGGAGGTCTTTTCCTGGCTGGCTTCAACAGCTATGCTCTTCTCTTGTTTTATGGAGTAGGGGTGGCTGTTACGGTAAAGGTTGGAGTGACCGATGGGGTGCTGCTGGAGACTGCCCCTGTGGGGGGCAGAGTGGCGTTGCCGATGACAACTTGAATGTAGATTTCGTCGCCAAAGAAGGTGCCGCTTGCCGTGGACATGCGCCAATTGCCACGTACTGTACCAGTCTTGTTGGTGGGGGCGATCCTGAATTTCCGCTACGCTCAAGGTAGGGGTGGGCGCGGATTTGCCACCTCCACAGGCGGAGAGCGCCAGGCTGAGCAACAAAAGAATAAAAATCAGGAATTTTCGTGTATACATTTTTAACTCCTTTCTGAAACACACAAGGCGGCTAAGGCGCTGGACGCTCTTTCTCCGAAACCTCCCTGCTCTCCCTTCTTTGACCTAATTCCGAAAGGATAAACGAACAAAAAATCTTCGCCTGGGCGGAGATTTTTAGGCTGAGAGGTTATTCTTTGACCAACCACTCTTTGGCTTCTTCTTCACTGTCAAAGTACATCAGGGGTTGCCCGGTCAGGCGGGTGAGCAGATCGGCGAGGGTGCGTTTGATGCCGGTCACACCCAGAACCGCCGTTTTGTGAACATGGCTTTTCGTCCGTGCAGAGGCTTCGTTCAAGACGGAAAGTAAATCGCTGCCGATTTGGGTATCGCGAAAATCTGAAAGCACAAGCACGGAATCGGGAGGTTGAGCGAGCACAATTTCCTGGACTTCACTCAACTCCTTTTTCACTG